>JBMOHO010000373.1:0-3250 GCA_049317805.1 Saprospiraceae bacterium | reverse complement strand
TCAGTTTGAAGAAGGCTTCCGCGAAACCGCTCAGTGGTATCTGGAGCACAAAATCTGGCTTGATCACGTGGTGAGCGGCGCTTACAGAGCCTATTACGAAGAGCAGTATTCCTGATATTCAAGGGTTTGAGTGGTATTGGGACAGGATGCGCATCCTGTCTCAATACACTTTTTCGCCTTTTTTCAGCCACATGCCCCATGTGCGGCTGTAGGCGTGCACCTGTTGGGTTGGCCCGTTTTCGTTGTATAATGGGTTACCCTGGTTGACCCATTCGAAAATGCCACCGTACAGGTTCGATACTTGTTGGTAGCCTGCCGAGATCAGTTTCTCCGACACTTTTTCGCTGCGGTACCCCACCGAACAATAAACGACTATTCGGGCATTGCGGGGGATATCTTCAACCGACTGCATGGAAAAATGATCGTACCCCACAGGGCGGGCGCCAAGGAGGTGGCTAACCTGAAATTCTTTTGCTTCCCGGGCGTCCAAAAAATAAACCTGTTCGGGGTCAAGCGCTTTGGCCTGTTCGATGCTCATTTCAGGTACCGTGTGCGAGAGCAAGGTTTTAAGCATGGTGCGGTATGCGCTGCTTTGTACCTGGGCGTAACAAACACCCGCCCAAATGGACAACAGGGATACTATGCCGAGCAAAAACCAGTTATTCATGTTCAAATCAATGCAATAAAAAAGCCTACTGCTATAGTAACTACTGCAGTAGGCATATCAAAACATACTATGAGAAAACTGGTTCAAAATTACTTTGAAGCGTTTGCTCCAGTATGTTGTTTTACGGAACGGTTGTTTTGCTGAGGGAGCGGCCTGGTTTTATTGCCCTAAGAACAACGCAGCGATGGATTTGTGTTCTACGGTGTTTCGGATGGCGCGGGAAAACAGTTTGGCTGTGGAAAGTACCTTGATTTTGGGCGATTGTTGGCGCAGGGGAATCGTATCACAAACAATCAGTTCGGTGAGTTGAGAATTTTCGATGTTGTCATAGGCTTTGCCCGACAACACCGGGTGGGTACAAATGGCCCGAACGGATCGGGCGCCTTTTTCAATGATGGCGTCGGCCGCTTTGCACAGGGTGCCGGCGGTGTCCACTAAGTCGTCTACCAAAATGACATCCCGCCCTTTGACCTCGCCGATGACGGTGATGGAACTGACTTCATTGGCCTTTGATCGGTATTTGTCACAAATAACCAGGTCACAGTCGAAGTGCTTGCTGTACAAGCGCGCCCGTTTCACGCCGCCTACGTCGGGGCTGGCAAAAATGGTCTGGCTAAGATCCTGATTGGAAAAATAGGAGATGTAAATGGGCTCTGAGCGCAGGTGGTCTACCGGAATGTCGAAGAAGCCTTGCACCTGGTCGGCGTGCAGGTCCATGGTCATGATGCGGTTGGCACCGGCAGCGGTGAGCAGGTTGGCAACTAATTTGGCGCTGATGGGCACCCTGGGCTTGTCTTTTCTGTCTTGCCGCGCGTACCCAAAATAGGGGATAACAGCCGTAATGTAGCCGGCAGAAGCGCGTTTGGCGGTATCAATCCAAAGCAGCAGTTCCATGAGGTTGTCATGCGGCTGGCAGGTGCTTTGGATGAAAAAGGAGTACGAGCCCCGAACGCTTTCATTGATGATGGTTTGCATTTCGCCGTCGCTGAAACGCGCAAGGGTTTTATCGCCAAGCGGTGCGTCGTAGAAATAAGCAATCTCTTCTGCCAGTTGTTGAGAGGCGGAACAGGAAAATAGTTTTATGTCGGGCATAACTACCGGTCCGGGCTCCGGATTGGAGGGTGGAATGATGGAAAGCAAACGGTCGCAAGTTTGAGGCAAAGGTAATCAACCCAATGATTTTACAAGCTTTCCGGAAAAAAGAGCAAACAATTGCTTTGTTGGCCAACCCTGGCATTTTCCTATTTATGTCCTGTTTAACCGGCGTGCCACCTTAATTTTGTCGCCATAATTTTAAACTTTTTTTAGCTTTGTTGCTTTGACAAGAAGTTTGAACCTGCATTATTGCCTTTATTACTTGCTCACCAAATCAAAATCTTTCGGACGATGAATCGTTATTCCTTTAAACAACTATGGTTGTCTGGCATGGCTTTGTGCTTAGCCGTCAACATGTTGAGTGCCCAGGAGACCAGCCGGCCCAGTGAAATTGCCCTGCGTTACCTGCGTACGCATGCAGCAGCATTTAACCTGTCGCCTCAGGATGTGTCTGAACTTCGTGTATCAAACGAGTACCTGACCAAGCACAATGGGCTCACCCACGTATGGATTCAGCAAATGTACCAGGGTAACCCGGTAAACAACGGCTTGATTGGCCTGCACGTACGCCCAAACGGCGAAGTGTTGCACCTGGGGCACCGTTTTGAGCCCAATCTGGCCAGGCGGGTCAATACCACCCTGCCTTCATTGAGCGCTGCCAAGGCACTCGATATGGCCAAATTGCACCTCGGTTTCGAGGGTTTTGCAACGCCTGCCGTGCGTGAAAAAATCAACGAGCGCAACTGGGTATTCGAAGCGGGAGCCATTTCCCGTAAACCCATTCCGGTTTCTGCAACGTACTTTGTAGACGCTCAACACCTGGTGCGCCTGGCCTGGAAGGTCGGCATTGACCAGGCCAATACCCCCGACGTGTGGAGCTTGTTTGTAGACGCCCAAACCGGCGAAATCCTCGACAAGTACAACCACACTGTGTATTGCAACGCGGGAAATTTGCATGCTGCAAACGAACTTTGTGCAGACGAGCAGTTCGAAGCGCCCAATGCACCTGCCGTAGCCCCGGCAAACGGTGCTTCCGGCAGCTACCGGGTGTTTGCCTTGCCGGTTGAAAGCCCCGCGCACGGTACACAAACACTGGTAACCGATCCACATGACCTCACCGCTTCGCCTTTTGGCTGGCACGACACCGACGCGGCGCCCGGCGCTGAATACACCATTCCACGTGGCAACAACGTGTTTGCTTATGAGGATAAGGACAACAATGACACCCCGCCCAACACGCCAGGCCCCGACGGTGGCGCGGCTTTGGTGTTTGATTATCCGTATGAGGCCGATCAGGAACCGATTGTCAATCAGGAAGCCGCTATCGTCAACCTGTTTTACATGAACAACATGATGCACGACATCACGTACCGGTTTGGTTTTGATGAAAAAGCGGGCAATTTTCAGGAAAACAACTACGGACGCGGCGGTTTGGGCGGCGATTATGTGGAGGCAGAGGCCCAGGATGGGGGCGGTGTTGACAATGCC
>JBMOHO010000372.1:0-3268 GCA_049317805.1 Saprospiraceae bacterium | reverse complement strand
CGCGCATTTTTACAGAACGCGATATTGCATTGTGTGGACTGGCAGGTGGTAATTACAACATCACCATTTCCGACGGCGCAGGCAATATATTGCAACTGCCTAACCAACCGGTTGAAGCCTTGCAACAATCCATTGCTTCTTCGCAGGAAACCAATCCGAACGACGACTTCAAGAACGGTTCCATTATACTCACCGGTGTGCCCAGCAATGCACCATACAGCTTTGTTTGGAATGACGGATTCAACGGCAATGAACGCATTAACCTCGACTCGGGTACCTACTGCGTGACCATCACCAACCTGAATTCGAATTGTACAAGTACCCAGTGTTTTCCCTTGACGCGCACTTATCCGCCATTTGTTGGGGGCTTAATTGTAACGAAAAAACCGGATTGCAGCAACACGGCAAATGGTTCAATTTTCCTGAACGTAATGGGAGGCGACGGGCCGACTTATACGTTCAAATGGGAAGGCCCCAACGGGTATACATCGACAGAAAAGAATATTGACAGCCTGTTACCAGGATTGTACACAGTGTCCGTTACGGATGAGAGCCAGATTGTACGCACATTGGATACTTTACTGGTTTCCAACTCTGTACTGGCTATAACGAACGTCAACGAAACCTCCAACTACAACGGTTTTCAAGTGAGTGGAGCCGACGAATGCGACGGAACTGCCCTGGCCGTCATAGGCGGTGCAGTGGGTATTGTAACGGTGCAGTGGAGCAACGGCGTAACCGGACTGAGCAACGATGCCCTTTGTGCCGGTACGTTTACCGTGACGGTGACCGACGCTTTGGGTTGCCAATCCACCTGGCAAGACAGCCTGACGGCCCCGCCGCCGCTGGCACCTTCTGTGCAAGCCGTGTCTGATTTTGGCGGCTTCAACGTGAGCTGCAACGGCGAATGCAACGGCATCATGCGGGTGCGCGTAGCTGGCGGCGTGGCCCCATACGAAGTGGAATGGCCTACTGGCGAATTTGATGAGTTGACCAATTCGAACCAATCGTCAGAAGCCAAAAACCTTTGTGGCGGCGAATATGCAGTGACCGTTACGGATAAAAACAACGTAGAAACCATTTACCTGGTTACGGTAACCGAGCCGGCGCCTTTGACGGCTGATTTTTCGGCCATCGAACCGACACGTTTCACCACCTGCGACGGCGAAATGCTGCTCTCTTCTCCGGGCGCTGTGGGCGTACTAAACGGCGTTTGGTCTACCAACAACGGCCAGCAAGGCGAGGGTGTACGGGCCGATGGACTGTGTGCCGGCGAGGTGGTGCAGTTTGTAGTGCAGGACGAAAACGGATGTTCTTTGATTGCTTCCGACACCGTGCCTTATCCGGACGATGGTTGTTTGATTGTTCGTCCGGTGATCACACCGGGTGAAGTAGATGGCAACAACGACTACATGCTGATCACCTGCATCGAGGCCGTGAAAAATACGGTTGAAATCTACAACCGCTGGGGTCAGTTGGTGCTTCCGGTCATTGAGAACTACCACAACACCAATCGGAACTGGCAGGGCCGCTCCGGCTTGAACGAAGACGGCGCTCCGCTGCCCGAAGGCGTGTACTTCTATGTGTTGAAATACACCGACGACGAGGGCAATGCCCGCCAACAAAAAGGCTACATAAACCTGCTTCGATAAAAACCGTCGCGGCGACTTTAGTCGCCGACCAGCGATGTTAGTTGCCAAGCATCGACTTTAGTCGATGTTTGGCGACTAAAACCGCCGAACATCAACTTACATCAACTTACATCAACTTACTGTTGCTTCATGGCGACTTACCTCGCTGGTCGGCGACTAAAGTCGCCGCGACAAAACTTTTCACCCAACCTTCGATTACAAACACCATGAAAAATATTCTCTTTACCCTAATTTTTGCATGCGCTGCTCTTGTGGGCGTTGCACAGGAGGCCGCAGTGTACTCCCAATACCAGGTGTATCCCATTTTGACCAACCCTGGCTACACCGGCTTCAACAACCAGCACGAGTTTGTAGGCAATGCCCGCAGCAGCTGGACCGGTTTTGCCGGCAACCCAAATACGTTTACCGCCATGTATAGCGGCCCGGTAGGCGACAAACTCGCTTTGGGTGGTGGTATTTTTTCGGAAAACATTGGCGACATCAACACCTTCAAAGTTCAGTTGAACTACGCCTTCCGTTTCCGCATCCAGCGCGCCAAAATCGGCATCGGCCTGTCTACGGAATTCCTCAACCGCAGCATCAACAGCGACCTGCTGAACAGCCCGATTGTGAACCCGAACGATGTGATTCTGGAAAACATGACCAACGGCCAGAAGTATTTTGACGCTGCCGTGGGCACGCACATCCTGTACGACGAGAAATTTTTCGTCAATTTCTCATTACCCAACACAGTAAGCGCCCGTTTGGACGAAGTGCCTACTACCGAACCCACGCAAGACAACGGCGGCTTGTTTTCGCACTACATTTTTCACCTTGGCTACATTGTAAACGTGAAGGGCCAGAATTTCAAGGTAATTCCTTCGCTGGCTTTGCGCAACGTGCGCGATGTGCCGTATCAGATTGACCTGAACGTACAGGGCTGGTTCCTCGACGACAAGCTGATCGCTGGCCTCACCTTCCGCCCCAGCTCCGGCGGTTCGATGGTGTTCATGCTCGGTTCGCGCATCAAGCAATTCCAGGTGCTGTACTCTTACGACGTCGGTTTCTCCGACTTTCAACAGTACAACGGCGGCTCTCACGAACTTGGCCTGTCTTTCAGCCTGAAGCGCAAAAGCAAGGTGCAAGTGGAGGAAATTCCAGGAAACTAAAACGATTTGGGATTTGGGATTTCCCCCGAAATCCCAAATCCCAAATCCCAAAACAAAAGTCCCAAATCCGAAATCGAAAGTTTTGTAAACAAAGAAATCTTTAACAATTGGTTTTTGGGATGGCCTCTCTGCGAAAAGTCGCCAGAGGGGCTTTTTTATGTAAAAAAAACCAAAATGTGAGGCTTTTTTGTTAAAATTTCGATGGGCGACTTGTGTATGCCAGGATAAGTACGTACTTTTGTTCAACGGTTTGTTATGAGCTTTTTTTGGAAAAAAGCTTGATTGAATTCAGATCGTTTAATCTCATGAAAAAGGTAAAACGTCTTTCACCCCCAATGGGGCGTTTATGGTTATGTATCGCACTTCAGCACTGAGCCTCTGGTCTTTGCTGAAGTGCGATTTTTTTTTGCCTCTTTGTACTTTAAAATCGGTTTTTGGGATGGCCTCTCTCCGCATGCTGGAGGGGGG
>JBMOHO010000371.1:0-3271 GCA_049317805.1 Saprospiraceae bacterium | reverse complement strand
GATCGTGCACCCCAACTATTTCTCCTGGGCGAACGTCAAAACGATGTTTTACCTCCAGGTAAACACCGACAACACAGTGCGCATCCTGCACACCAACTATCGAAATTCGCCCCAGGTGACTGAAGTGGCCAACCGCCTGCTCAAACTCAAAAACGCGCGCTTTGGCTCCATCGACCGCGAAAGCACTTACTTGGTCAACCCCATCTCCGAAAAAATGGGCGAGGTGGTGTGCCTGCCCGACAACCCAAAAATCAAGAAAGAACTCGACGAAAAAACCCGCCTATCCGCCCAGTTCGCCGTCATCGTCATGGGCAATGAAGACAAAGCAGAGGCCCGCACTGCGTTCAAAACGCCGCTCGTCTTTTCCGTGCAGGAGGCCAAAGGTCTGGAGTATCCGAACATTATCCTCTACAAATTTGTGTCCGGCAAATCTCGCGAGTTCATCGACATCAGCGAAGGTGTGTCCCGCAGCGACGTGGAAGCCGAAGATATCCGGTACGCTCGGGCGCGCGACAAATCCGACAAGTCGCTCGACGCCTATAAATTCTACATCAATGCCCTGTACGTGGCCATCACCCGCGCTGTGAGCAACCTCTACGTGCTCGAAGATGCACAAAAACACCCCTTGCTCGACCTGTTGGGCCTCACCAACCTGCGCGATAAATTGGAGCTGCAAACACAGCAGTCCTCCATTGACGAGTGGCAACGCGAAGCGCGGCGCTTGGAAATGCAGGGAAAAAACGAACAGGCCGACCTGATCCGCAGCAACATCCTCGGCACCCAAAAGACGCCCTGGACACCCGTCACCATCGACGAGCTGCCCGCCCTCAGAGAACAGGCCCTCAACCCCGACGTGTTCAACAAAAAAGCCAAAGACCGCCTGTTCGATTACGCGCTTATCTACAACGACCACGATACACTGCGCCGACTCGCCGAGTTCAAATACCGCCGCGCGGAACGCCCTGAAAATGAACGCAGCTCTATCTTCCGCCGCATTTACGCCCCTTACGCTGCCGACAATGTGAAAATGCTTGCCCCCAACCTGAAAAAGTACGGAATTGACTATCGCGACGAGTTCAACATGACGCCGCTGCTGGCTGCCCTCAAAACCGGCGCTGCCAAAATTGCCGATTTTCTGCTCGAAAATGGTGCCCGCCTCGACGCCACCGACAACTACGGTGCCAACCCCTTCACCATGGCGCTCCAACAGGCCAATACCAACGACAAATTCCTCCAACTGCGTTTGCCGCTGCTCTATGACAAACTAAAACCGGAGGCTATCCGCATTAAGGTGGACAACCAATTGGTCAAGGTCAACGCCCGCAGTGCCGAATACTTCCTGCTGCACAATTTCCTGGTCGCCCAACCTCTGGTGATCCTGCGCAAAAAGCCGCTGGAAGACAAAGGCCTGAACATGGACGATGTGGAGACGCTCTGTGCCAAATTCACCGACGCCATACTGCCCGCTTTCCGTAAAAAACGGCAGTACTTAAACGCCATCTTGTCTAAAAACGAGATCAATCGCGACGACCAGTACAACAAAAAACTGTTTCTCCGCATTGAGCGAGGCGTGTATGTGCTGAACCCCGAGCTGGAGATACTGGTAGATGAGGGCCGCTGGATGAACGTGTACGACATGATGTTCAGTGAAAAAATGACCCGCGAGCGCAATGAGGCCATCAAAAAAGCAGAGCTGGAAGCCTGGCGTGGAAAAATACAGGCCGAACGCGAACGCGCACGGATTAAGTCTCAGGCTGATCGGGAACGCGAGTGGTTGAACCGGTGGAATTGGTAAGATTATATGAGCCCTGCCTTTGATCACTGCCGCACTGTTTGTAATGCCCTGCTTAGGGTTTGCGGGTAGGCTTTTGGAAGCATGGGCAGTCATGCTAACCACCTAAGGTCACCACATCCCCGTAACCCCACGTCATCTGTTCGTCTATGTGCCCAAACGGAAAACCGCCCACAACGGGTATGCCCAGTTTGCCCAAGCGGTCGCGCAGCACTTCTTCCAACGTCAGGCTCGGCTCTCCGGGTTTAGGGTCACAATCGGTAAAATCGCCCAGAGCAATGCCCGCTGCCTGGCGCAGGTTGGTGGCCTGCAGGAGTTGGGTGAGCATGCGGTCTATGCGATAGGGCCGTTCACCCACGTCTTCCAGGGCAACAATGCCGTTTTTGAAATCGGGCTCCCAGGGCGTGCCCGACAATGCCGTGAGCACTGTCAGGTTTCCACCGGTAAGGGGGCCACGGGCCTGGCCTGGATGCAGGGTGTATTTTTTTTCGGCGATCGGCGACCAATCGGAGGCCATCCCTTCAAACACCAAACGCCGCAGCGAAGCTTCTGAAAACGGTGTAAACGGTGCCGCCGCAATGGGCCCGTGAAAAGTCATGAGTCCGGTCTGCTCCCGGATGGCCACGTGCAGGGCCGTGATGTCGCTGTAACCGATAAACAGCTTGGGGTGGCGCTTGATCAACTTAAAATCCACGTCGGGCAACAAGCGCGTACACCCGTAGCCGCCTCGTACACACCACACGGCTTGCACTGTGGTGTCGGCAAACGCCGCGTGCAGGTCTTGCAAACGCTCTGCGTCTGTGCCGGAAAAATAGCCGTTCTGCTCCCGAAGATAGCGGCCTTCCAGCACACGCAAGCCCAAAGCCGCAATGTTCGCAAGGGCCGTTTCTATCCTTTCCGGCAGGGCCGGGCCTGCCGGGGCAATGAGCGCCACCTGATCGCCAGGCTTTAAAGCGGCCGGACGAACCAGGCTAGCCAAATGCATTGGCTTGAAGCGGGCAAACAGTTGCAGGCCCAATGAGCCCAACAAAAAATGGTGCATAAAATGGCGTCGGTGCATTTGGTGTAAACTTTTTGCAAATAAAGTCAGTTCTTGTTGCATGTTGTTCCCCATAGGCACTAAAGTACGTTTTCGGTTCACCGGTGAAACCGGGCAAGTGGTGTCGTTGCTAAACGACGGCATGCTGTTGGTGCGCTTGGACAGCGACCGCAGTCTGGACATCCCCACCTTCGAAGAGGATTTGCAGGATGCCACTGAGAAACCCGCGGTAGCCGCCAATCCGTATGCGCCCAAACAAGCCAAAACGCCGGTTAAGCAGGCCGAGAAACCCCCTCGGCGCGATATTCGGGCCAGCCACCCCATAGACTCACCCAAAGGCTTGCAGCTTTGTTTTGAGCCCATGCCCGCGCGCGACGGTGCCATTACCCGCTACACAGCCTGGCTGTTGAACGACACGGCGTTTGATTTTTTGATCGACA
>JBMOHO010000370.1:0-3276 GCA_049317805.1 Saprospiraceae bacterium | reverse complement strand
TTGCGGCATGATGGAGCCGGGCGACATGGTGCGTGGTTCAATCATGTG
Organism: Saprospiraceae bacterium; assembly: GCA_049317805.1. Lineage (GTDB taxonomy): Bacteria > Bacteroidota > Bacteroidia > Chitinophagales > Saprospiraceae > M3007. The sequence goes on along the minus strand of JBMOHO010000370.1, from coordinate 3,228 downwards.
GTTGTAGTGCCACGAATCCGGATATTTACCCCCCTGTCGGGCCAGATCAGGGCCGGTGCGTTTGGATCCCCAGAGGAATGGCCGGTCGTAGATGTATTCGCCGCTCTTGGAATATTCGCCGTAGCGTTCTGTTTCGGCGCGGAATGGCCTGATTTGCTGGGAGTGACAACCCACGCAACCTTCGCGGATGTAGATGTCGCGCCCCGTGAGTTCAAGTGGGGTATAGGGTTTTACCGAAGCGATTTTGGGCACCTGGCTTTCGATGAACACCATGGGTATGATTTGCACGATGCCGCCAATGGCGATCAAAATGGTGCTCCAAAGCAGCATTTGCATAGGGCGGCCTTCGATCCATTTGTGCCAGTATTCTCCGGGCGCCAGAGGCACCACGCGGCGTTCGGGGGCTGTTGCTTCAGCATCTTCATTGGCCAGGAAGGAACCTTTTGCGGCCGTTTTGAACAAATTGTACACGCCAATGCATACACCGACAAAATACAGGAGTCCGCCGACTACCCGGATGGCGTACATGGGCAGAATTTGCAGCACGGTATCCAGGAAGTTGCCCCACGCAAGGGTGCCTTCCGGGGTAAATTCGCGCCACATGAAGTATTGCGTCCAGCCCGCCCAATACAAGGGCACAGCGTAAAACACGATGCCCAGGGTGCCCAGCCAAAAGTGAATGTTGGCCAGATTGGTGGAAAACAGCGTAGTCCGGTACATGCGCGGCCACAGCCAGTACAACATGCCAAACGTCAGGAATCCGTTCCAACCCAAAGCGCCCACGTGCACATGCGCGATCGTCCAGTCTGTAAAGTGGCTGATGGCATTGACGGTTTTGATGGACAACATCGGCCCCTCAAACGTCGCCATGCCATAAGCGGTCACGGCCACCACCATAAACTTCAAAACAGGATCCTGCCGAACGCGATCCCAGGCACCCCGAAGCGTGAGCAGGCCATTGAGCATGCCACCCCAGGAAGGCGCGATGAGCATCACGGAGAAAACGGTGCCGAGCGACTGTACCCAGTCGGGTAACGACGAATACAACAAGTGGTGAGGCCCCGCCCAGATGTAAATGAAAATCAGCGCCCAAAAGTGGATGATGGATAGTTTGTAGGAGTATACAGGGCGGTTGGCGGCTTTCGGTAGGAAATAGTACATGATGCCGAGATAGGGCGTTGTCAAGAAAAACGCCACGGCATTGTGCCCATACCACCATTGTACCAACGCGTCTTGCACGCCCGCAAACAAGGGATAACTGGCCGTAAGGGTGTACGGCAGCTCAAAGCTGCGCACAATGTGCAGGACGGCCACGGTGATCCAGGTGGCTATGTAAAACCAGATGGCCACATACAGGTGCGATTCGCGCCGTTTCAGGATGGCACCAAACATGTTGATGCCAAACAATACCCACACCACCGTAATGAGGATGTCCAATGGCCAGATCAACTCGGCATACTCCGAACTGGTGGTCATGCCCAGTGGCAGGGTAAAGGCTGCGCCCAGAATCACAAGCTGCCACAGGTAAAAATGCGCCCAGGACAGCACATCGCTGAACATGCGCACTTTAAGCAGGCGTTGCAGGGAGTAATATACCCCCATGAACAAACCGTTGCCTACAAAAGCAAAAATGACAGCATTGGTGTGGAGCGGACGCAAACGCCCGAAGGAGAAAAACGGAATGCCGTAGGCGCTGAAATTCAGGTTGGGGTAAATGAGCTGAAGTGCCAATATAAGCCCCACCAGCATGCCTACCAAACCCCAGATAAAAGACGCCACGCCAAATGCGCGCACAATCCGGTTGTCGTACTGAAAATGTTCAATTCGGCTCATCGCTTGTCTGCGTTGATTGAAGGTTAGTTGTTTGAATTGGTAAAATGTCGTCGTCGAATAAAATGCGTACCGACGGCGTGTAGTCGTCGTCAAACTGGCCGTTTCGGGCAGCCCAGAAGTAAGCCAGCAGAAAACCGGCGGCCATGACGAGGCTGATCAAAATGAGTAAAAAAATGATTTCCATGTGCTTGCTAACCGAGTGCATTCGGCTATGGCTCAAAGGTCGGCCCTATGTAAATGACCAATGGATGACGGAAATCAGAAGCGCCCCTGACCTTAATCAAGGGTCGCGGTGCGCGCTGTGGTAAATTATGTTTTTAGATATGTTTTTATAATGCCCTAACATTGCAGAAATTTTTCAATTCGCTTATGCTCAATGTGTACATCTCCTTTGCCCCAAATGATGCCGCTTACCTGGTGAAGCTGCTGAACTGGCTCAAGCCGCTGGAGGAGCAGTACTTTTTGCGCATCTGGCACAACAGGCCTGCGCCCAAGCCGCCTGAGTTGCCGGTACCCTGGAACCTGCTGTTCTTCTGGTATTCTCCTCCAAGGCCCAATACGCCGTACCACCCCAGCTTGCCGCAAAAACTGGAAGAAGCCCACATCTATTTGTTTTTGGTCAGCCACAACTCCTACATGATCAATTACATCGAAAATGAGGAAATTCCAAAAGCGGTTGAACGATTTCAACGCTTAGGCACAGATTACATCCGGGTGTATCCCATCCAGGTCGCTCCGTCTATGTGGAAACAGTACTCCCGACTGGCCCTTTTCCCGCCTTTTGGCCCCAAAAAGTCGCTGAAAGAAACCCAACCCGAAGAAGACGGATACCTCCAAATCGCGCAGTTGCTCCGACCGATCATTGAAGAATTGCGCCGCAACTGGATGGAAGAATACAAGCGACTCGACTTGCCCCTGGACGGTTTCCATAAAAAAGCGCCGCCGCCGCCACCGCCGCCACAGCAACTGGTACCCCTGCCGGGTTGGGCGGGCTGGGTCATTTTATTCCTGATTTTTTTCTCGGTCGGCAACTGGTTCATCAATTCTTGCGCGCCGCGCACCTATCGACGCTGGATGCGCACCCCCCCGCGCTACGAGAAGGCACCGGTAGAGTACCCCCGTGAAGTACCCTATACCGCTCCACAACCCCTGCCATTGCCACCACAAGATACCTTCGTGGATGTGCAAGACACCATCCGGTAGCCATTTCCTTAGGCTTTGCGGGCTACCAGCATTCGTTTTTGTTCATCGGCCAACGTCACGCCGAACAAATACACATCTCCGCCGTCTTTCAATCCCAAACGCTTACGCACATCCTCCGCAGCGTCTGGAAACTGACGCACGGCCACATGCGCCCGTCCGTCTGGCACAGCCGCTTGAACCGCTTTTTTATCA
>JBMOHO010000369.1:0-3278 GCA_049317805.1 Saprospiraceae bacterium | reverse complement strand
CGCTGTACGAACCGCTTGTGCCGGCGCACAAAACGCCGTCGCCAGAGAGCACCGGCAAGGGCAGCGCTGGGCTGATGTTTACATTGAAACAGGCAGTTGCACTGGTATCACAGTCATTTGCCGCAAATACACATACGTCTCCTCCGGGTGTAGAAAGCCAATTAACCAAAATTGACGCCGTATTTTGACCAGACAGGATCACGCCGTTGCTCGGCACGGTCCAATCATAGGTTTGTGCGCCAGGTACAGGAACGATGGAATACGTACCTGTTGTGCCGGCACACAATGTTGCGTCACCTGAAACCGACGGCAGGGGAAGCGTCGTAATCATGTTTACGGTGGTGCAAGCAACCGTGCTCACGCCACAATCATTTTGGGCTGCCACACAAAGAGAGCCGGTAGGCGTATTGGGATTCCAAATCACCTGTACCACTGGCGAGCTGTCGCCGCTTATGATGGTACCGCCGCTGACTTGCCACAGGTAATCGGACACACCCACAACGGGCGGGGTTGTATATGTTTCAATGTTGCCGGCACAAACCACTGTATTTCCGTTTGGAACTGACGGAGGAAGCGGGGTCGAGCCAATCGCCACCGGTAAACAAACGGGCAGACTGCTTCCGCAAGTGCTGTTGGCCACCACGCACACGTCGCCGTTCGGGGCTGTACCCCATCTCACGATGATTTGTGGGGAGCCTTGTCCGCTTAAAATAGTTGCAGGCGGAGTAACCGACCAGGTGAAAGAATCCACCTCCGGATTCAGGGAAGTGCTATACACCACAATGGAATCGGGACAAACGACTGACAGCCCGATGGGTTGAGACGGCAACTGAATGGTGTCTACACGCACCGGGAAACAAGTAGCAGGACCCGTACCGCAAGCGTTGATGGCTGCCACGCAGATGTTCCCCGCTTTCAAGGTGTCCCATGAAACGATGACGGTGGTGGTATTTTGCCCGGTATCAATGGCCACCCCTGTCGGAACGGTCCAGGCATACCCGTTCGCACCCACAACAGGATTGATGCTAAACGTATCGGATTGGCTAAGACAAATGCTGGAATCACCCTGCAGGTTTGACGGTGCCGGCGGAGGACTCGTATCGGCGGTAACCGTTACCATCGAAGAATCACAACACAAAAAACTGCCATATTTTCGGCATACCTTCAGCGAGTAGTCTCCTGCGCTGCCAATGGTCACATTAGCTAAGTGCGACGGGCCAAGGATGGTACCGCCGTTGTTGGCCGACCAGCTATACGTGATGCCAATACCGGAACTGGAACCACCACCCGACAGGACAGCGCTGGATTGGCCGCACTGGAGTATCGGAGGCGGCTGTATGTACGATTCCGCCCCAATCACAAACAGGTTGAGCACCACAATGCTGTCGCAACCGTATATGTTTTGAATCGTTGCCTCGTATGAATCTGTAAAACAGGCGTCTGGAAAAAGGGGGTTCGACGAACATTCACCTTCACAAAGGGTCTCGTTCTGGTAAGTTGTATTGGGTTGGTTTATGGTGAGGTTCAACGTGGCCGAATAGGGACATCCATTAAAATACAAATCCCTTACATACGTGCCACTTTTGCAATACGTAAAGCCATAAAATTCATAACATTCTGGATAACAAAGGGATACGAATTCCTCTTCGTTTTCTTTTGCGGGCAATATGGTGACGGTAACACAATTCGTGGTGATGTCTCCACAAAAAGGGGGTTGAATAGAAGCAAGCTGGTTGATCAATTGCCCAACCGTCAGCAGGGGGTCAGGGACTGGAAGCTTATCGATATCGGCCGTCAGGTAAGACAGTCCGCAAATGGTGTACATACCAGGTGGGTAAGCTGAAAAGTCAAGCACGGTTTCGATGGCCATAATAGCACCTCCCGGGCCTCCGGCAGGGCCTGGGGGCGCCGAGATGATGTAGGCATAAGTGTATTCATTGCCTGGAGGTGGCACATCAGGCGCATTGTAGGTGGGCGGCAGGTTGAATAACAGCCCTGAACTGCCTTCACAAACAGCGAAATCCTTTTGCTCCAGCACCCCCGCCTCGGCTACACAGGAATAACAATCTATGCCTGAAGGATCGCAAAAAGTGATTTCATAGTCAATGAGATTCCCCACGTCGTTTCCTTGTCCATCTGTTACCGTAAGCGTCCACACGCCGTCTACCGGACCGGTCAGGTTCTCCAGACAGCCTATAAAGGGGTAATAGGTGCCACTGTAGACGTTGTTTGCGCCCCAGTTTTGGCCGTTGAACCACTTGTTGGTAAATCCTGGGTCAGGTGCCACGGAGGGATCATTGCACGGAATAAACGTAACGTTCCAGTCCGTGCCATCGGTGCCCATGCTGGCGCAAAATGGTACAGGGCCAATGGGGCCAACCAGCGTGATCACCTGTCCGGAAGGCGAGGTGAGGGTGATGGAAATATCACACAGCGCAGTATGGTCAAAATGTACCCGAACGCCACAAACACCCTGACCATTTTGACCAAGCGTGGGGTTGGCTGCATTGTTGACACTGACGTAAAAGTTGTTGGTTGACAAGTCTTCCAAAAACAGCGGACAATTTAGACAGCTGCATCCAGACTGCGCCTCTACCGATAGAGGCATAATGGCAACCCAGAAAAACAACATTGACCAGTGCAAAAAGAAGCGTTGAGCGCACACCATGGAGAGGTGCAGGCTCTGAAAAGTGTAGACAGGGAGCATAACAAGAGCAGATGAGCAGACCAACCGCATGTTGGGCTAATGGATTCAAAGATAGTATAACAATATTGTTTCGCATGCTACATTCGCACGTTTTACCTATAATAGACAAAAAAACCCCGCCGACATTACATCGGCAGGGCTTTCATCAAAACACGCTTCATTTCGCGGTAAAATTAAGGCATTTTTTAAAAGATCCAAGTATGGGCTTGCTTCTTGCAGAAAAAAATATTATTAGAGATTTGAAAAATAATTGACGGCAACACTTGTACATACCAAACAAACCATCTTATCTTTGCGTCCCCAACGGAGAGTTGGGTGAGTGGCTGAAACCACCGGTTTGCTAAACCGACGTACGGGTTAAACCGTACCGAGGGTTCGAATCCCTCACTCTCCGCACTTTTTCGGGGCGTAGCGCAGCCCGGTAGCGCACCTGCTTTGGGAGCAGGGGGTCCCAGGTTCGAATCCTGGTGCCCCGACAGAGAGCCAGTCAGCAATGACTGGCTTTTTTTGATATAACTGGCTTTTTGGGATGTCGCGCTGTCCGCTAGCGCATCCCGATGAAATCGGGAGG
>JBMOHO010000368.1:0-3288 GCA_049317805.1 Saprospiraceae bacterium | reverse complement strand
TCAAAACTCAAAACTCAAAACTGAGAACTCAAAACTCAAAACTCATAACTAACAAAGTGAAATTAACCATCCTTGGCAACGGCGCAGGTGGGCCCTTTCAAGGGCGCCATTACACGGCGCAGGTATTGGAAACGGGCAACCAGATGTACCTGATCGATTGCGGTGAGGGGACACAGGCACAACTGTTTCACCACCGGATCCGCTATGATCGGGTGAAACAGATATTCATCAGCCATTTGCATGGCGACCATGTGTTTGGATTGGTGGGGCTCATCACCTCGTTTTGCCTCAAGCAGCGCGAAACGCGCTTGCAGTTGTTCTCGCCCCCGGGTTTGCAGGAGTTGGTGGAGCACACCTTTCGGTTGTGTGGCGTCATCACGCCTTTTCCACTGTCGTTTCAGGAGGTGGAACCCACCTTGCACGCCCTGGTTTTTGAAAACAAGCAGGTGGAGGTATGGAGCATTCCGCTCCGCCACCGTACACCTTGTTGTGGGTGGCTGTTTCGGGAAAAAAGCAAGCCCCTCAACATGCGAAAGGAGGCCATAGAGCAGCACCAGATTCCTTTTTCGGACATTCCAGCCATTAAAGCGGGGGCAGATTGGCGCGGTGGACATGGACAGTGGGTGCCAAACGCGGAGCTGACCATGCCTCCTGCAAAGCCGGTTTCGTATGCTTTTTGCAGCGACACGGCCCCGTCTGAACAAGTGGAAGCCTGTGTGCAAGGGGTAGACTTGTTGTACCACGAAGCTACATTTCTCCGGGAACAGGAAGCGGAAGCAACAATATCGTTCCACAGCACGGCCGAACAGGCAGCCCATGTTGCCCGAAAGGCAGGCGTTGGGCAGCTCCTTTTGGGGCATTTTTCGGCGCGTTACCGCGATTTATCCGCGCACCTGGCCGAAGCGCAGGCGGTTTTTCCAAATGTGATGACGGCAGAAGAGGGAAAAACCTACGAGATTTCGGATTTCGGATTTGGGATTTAGGATTTGGGGGTACGAAGGATTAAAACAGTAGATGGCTTGGATGGGCCAAACAACCTTGATTTGGCCCGCCAGAATCCCATTCAAATATAATCTTTGGCCTCTCCAAGGCCGAAGATGCAAGCACGTTTGAGGTAAACTGGGACTCCGAAAATCATTCGTACACCCAAATCCGAAATCCCAAATCCCAAATCCCAAATCGATTATGCTAATTTAGCAACGTCTCGAATCAAAATGCTGTTTCGCCGGAAATAGATGAGGTTGGATTTTTTCAGGTCGTTGAGCACCGAAGTGACTGTCTGGCGGCTGGTGCCGGTAAGGCTGGCGATATCGGCCTGCGTGAGGTGGTGTTTCACGAGGGTTTCGAAACCGATTTGGTGGCCTTCTTTGTCGGCAGTTTCCACCAGAAACTCGATGATGCGTTCGCGGGCATCTTTAGACACGAGCTTGGTGAGGCGCTCTTCCATGCGTTGCAGGCGCTGGCTTAGGTGGCCAAGTACGGAAAACACGAGGCAGGGGTTTTGCTGCATCAGGTTGCGGAAATCGGTAAGGGCGATGGTCAGAAACGTTGCATCGTCGTGCAAAACCTGTGCATAATCAACATGAACATTGGAGCCAGCCAGGCCCAGATCGCCAAACAAAGCGCCTGGAAGCAGGATTTCTTTTAGGATCTCGCGGCCGTCGGCAGTGAAACTCCCTATTTTAATGCGTCCGTTCACTAAAAAATAAAGGTGATCTATAGGCTGGTCGGGCATGTACACAAACTGAAAGCGGGGGGCCCGCCGGAGGTGACACATCTGGGCCAATTGTGTCAAGCTTTTATCGGAAAGCGACGCCAGCACGGGCAATTGATTAAAAAATTCAATTTTTGATGGAGTATCCATGAGCGAGACAATTGCGGGCCAAGGGTGGGGGAAAAGAAACCGTTGGGCCCAGGTGAAAAGCAGGTTGAGTTGTTCAGTGATGCAAATGTCAACCTAAGCCTTTGTGGCTGAAAGGACAGTTATCGAAGATAGTCTATATTTTTTTATAGAAAAAAATAATATAAATTATTGATATTCAAATAAATAATAAAATTTTTTGCGCATAAAAATCTAAAAAAACAGGGTGTCTTTTTTTAAAAGACACCCTGTTGGCGCAAAAGTCGTCCAGGAATAACGGTCAGTATTCGTCTTCGTTGAAGAAGAATTCATTGTGGCTGGGGTAATCGGGCCAGATGTCTTCAATGCCCTCATACACTTCGCCGTCGTCCTCCAGTTCTTCGAGGTTGTCAATGACTTCGCCGGGTGCCCCCGAGCGGATGGCGTAGTCAATCAATTCATCTTTTGTAGCGGGCCAGGGGGCTTCTTCAAGGTGCGAGGCCAATTCGAGAGTCCAGAACATAGTTTGGGTTTACGTGTGTTTTGGTCGGTTTACATAACAAGCATGGCGTCGCCATAGCTAAAGAAACGGTATTTTTCTTTCATGGCTTCGTTGTAGGCGTCCATAATGAGTTCAAATCCACCGAAAGCGCATACCATGATGAGCAGGCTGGATTTGGGGAGATGAAAATTGGTGACCATGCTGTCGGCAATGGTAAAATCGTAAGGCGGATAAATAAACTTATTGGTCCAGCCTTCGATGGGTTTGAGCAGCATATCGGCCGAGACCCCGGTTTCCAAAGCGCGCATGGTGGTAGTGCCAATAGAACAAATTCTCTTGCCGCTGGTTTTGCCCGTGTTTACGGTATCAGCGGCTTGAGGTGGGATGCGAAAATACTCGGCTTCCATTTTGTGTTTAGACAAGTCCTCCACGTCGATGGTGCGAAAAGTGCCAAGGCCGATGTGCAGGGTAATGTCTGCAAAACGGATGCCTTTGAGTTCGAGGCGTTTCAACAGTTCGCGGCTGAAGTGCATGCCGGCTGTGGGTGCTGCCACTGCGCCAACTTCGGTGGCGTAGATGGTTTGAAAGCGTTCGCGGTCTTCTTCGGTGGGTTCCCGTTCAATGTATTTTGGCAGCGGCGTATTGCCGAGGCGGTACATTTCGCTGCGGAATTCTGCGTCGTTGCCGTCAAACAGAAAGCGTATGGTACGACCACGGGAGGTAGTGTTGTCTACCACTTCGGCCACCAGCGCGTCGTTGCCGTTTTCATCTTCAAAATAGAGCTTGTTGCCCACGCGGATTTTACGGGCGGGATCCACCAGTACGTCCCAAAGCCGGGCTTCCTGGTTGAGTTCGCGAAGCAGAAATACTTCAATTTTGGCACCTGTTTTCTCCTTTTGGCCGTATAAACGAGCCGGAAATACCTTGGTATTGTTGAAGATCATCA
>JBMOHO010000367.1:0-3369 GCA_049317805.1 Saprospiraceae bacterium | reverse complement strand
TAAAGATCATGATTTGGCGAAAAAACAATATAGTATTATCCTTTCGGACAAAAACTTGCGCAGATAATCCTTTATGAAATTTTTGTTAACACACAATAATTATGTTTCGTCCACTGCCTGTCAAATAAATTGGCACGATTGATGCACCTTTGCACTACCCTAAACAAGTGATGATTATGGCATTTATCTTCTGGTTCGGCATTGCGCTGGTTTTTTACGCCTACATAGGCTATGGTATATTGCTTTACGGAATGGTACGCATCAAGCGGCTATTCGTACCAAAACCCGTGTTTTCGGCAAATGAGCTGCCTGAAATCTCGTTCGTGGTTTGTGCTTTTAATGAGGCCGACTGGATAGAGCAAAAAATTGCAAATTGCCTTTCTTTGGACTACCCAAAGGACAAAATTCTATTCTGGTGGGTTACCGACGGCTCTTCCGACAACACCCCCCAACTCGCCGAGCAATACCCGTATCCGCCTGGTACACGCTGGACTTTGCTCCACCAACCAGAGCGAAGGGGCAAAATTGCTGCCTTTCAACGGGTCATGGAACGCCAAACCTCACCCATTGTCGTCAGCACCGACGCCAACACCCTCGTCAATACCGACGCCCTGCAAAATATTGTACGGCACTTCAATAACCCCGATGTAGGCGCGGTAGCCGGTGAAAAACGCATCGCTATGCCCGACGCCGCCGCAGCCAACAGCGCCGGCGAAGGCATTTACTGGAAGTATGAAAGCGCCCTTAAGCGTTGGGATTACGACCTGTACTCTGTAGTAGGCGCCGCAGGCGAACTCTTCGCTTTCCGCACTGAAGCATACGAGCACGTTCCGACCGACACCATTATAGAAGACTTTTACCTGACACTCCGCATCGCCCAAAAAGGCTGGCGCGTGGCATACGAACCGGAGGCCTACGCGGTGGAATCTGCTTCCGCTTCTGTGTCCGAGGAACTCAAGCGTAAGGTGCGCATTGCCGCAGGCGGCATACAGGCCATCGTACGCCTGGCGCCCCTGCTCAACATTTTCCGATATGGCGTGCTCAGTTTTCAATACATCTCGCACCGCGTGCTGCGCTGGACTTTGGCTCCGTTGTTTTTGCCCGTCATCTTTATAGCAAGCATGGTGCTGGCATGGCAAGGCAAATCTTTTTACATGGTGGCCCTGGTGGCGCAAATCCTGTTTTACGCCGCCGCATATGTCGGGTACACCCTCGCCAAACGCGAAATCAAAGTGAAGGCGCTGTTTATCCCTTATTACTTCTGTGTGATGAATTATGCTGTTTACGCCGGCTTTTTGCGTTACCTCCGCGGCCGCCAGTCGGTCCTTTGGGAACGCGCCGAACGCGCCAAAACGGTAACCGGATAGCATTTGGAGCTTTTACCAATCATGCAATTGAATGTCGAGCGTTTGTCCGGCACCGATGAACACGTTTGTTTCTGCCCATGTAGGTGGGCTGAATTTGGAGGTATAATTGCCCGACAGCCCATACGGCTCTTTGGGTATGCCCACAATGGTTTTGTCCATGCGCCCGTTGTTGTTCACGTCGTGGAAGCTGCTAATGGCGTATTTTCCAGGCGGCAGGGTTAGTTTTTTTTCCACACAACCTTTTTGTCCCAAGGGAATAACTGCTGTGTAAAAGGCTTTTTTTTCGTTCATAAAGCCTTCCTCCTGGTTGTAGATGGCCAGAAAAAGATTGCCCTGCGCTTTTTCAATGTTGCAAAAACGCAGGGTAACGGGCTGCTGGGCACCGGCGACGCCGGCAGAAGACAAAAGCAATACGGAGAACAAAGCCGGATGCCATGACCGAGCAAGCGACAAAAATCGTTTTCTCATGCTGAATAGGCTGTCAGTCCGCGCACTTTTCAAAGGGGCAAAGCCGAGTACCGCTCTACAAACGCCTTCAACTCGTCTACCATGGCGGGCGAACCCATAGCGATGGTGCTGCGCTGGTGCAGTTCGGTGGGCTGCATGTCCAGGATGCGTTTGAGTTGGGTGTTGATGGCTTTGCCGCCGGCTTGTTCAATGATCATGGAGAGCGGGTTGCATTCGTAAAGCAAACGCAATTTGCCCTTGGGATATTTGCGGGTGGCCGGATAAATGAAAATGCCGCCTTTGATCAGGATGCGGTGGATGTCGCTCACCATAGAACCAATGTAGCGCAGGCCGTAGTTCTGGTCAGAGCAATGATCGATGTAACGCCGCATTTCCAAGTCAAACTTAGAGTAATAGCCCTGGTTGACCGAGTAGTTGTCGCCGTTTTCAGGAATGCGCATGTTGGTATGGCTCAGGCAAAACTCGCCGATGGAGGGATCGAGCGTAAAGCCGTTGACGCCTCGGCCAGTGGTGTACACCAGGATGGTGGAGGTGCCGTAAAGCACATATCCCGCTGCCACTTGTTTGGTGCCGGGTTGCAGAAAATCGTCTAAGGTGGCGGCGATACCCGGATCTGATTGGCGGCGGTAGATGGCGAAAATGGTGCCCACGCTCACGTTCACGTCGATGTTTGAAGAGCCGTCCAGGGGGTCAAACATCACCACGTAGTGGCTCATTTTGGAGCTGCGGGAGGGGATTTGAATGATTTCTTCGTTTTCTTCGGAAGCGATGGCGCAGCATTCACCGGAGTTTTGGAGGCACTCGATGAGCTTGTCGTTGGCGTACACATCTAATTTTTGCTGGGCGTCGCCGGAAGCGTTTTGGTTGTCGGCCAAACCCACGATGTTGACCAAACCGGCCTTGTTGACTTCGCGGTTGACGATTTTGGCGGCCACGCCAATGTCGCGCAGCAGGCCGGTCAGTTCCCCGGTGGCATAATCAAAGTCCTTTTCCTGGCGGATGATGAACTCATCGAGCGTCACGATGCGGTTGCCGATGGTGTTGAATTGCGGTAGACCGTTTTCGGTCGTTTTCTTGGTGGTAGCAGTTGCCATGTTGGTTTTGTCCAATTTGGTCCGTAATATAATGGTGTAAGGCAGCACAAAAGTAGCAAAAAAGCGTTTGACTTAAGGATTTGGGATTTCAGATTTGGGATTTCGGATTTGCAGAAAAAAATCAGTTTATATATGGAAAAATTTAAACCAATCGCGATTATTGCTTTTCTGTTTCTGTTGGGTGCCTGCAATGTGACCGACCCCGAACTGGCGCCCTTGCCTACGGAGATCTGCGTACAAACACAACACCACCATCAGCGGATCCCGGGCGCGGTGGTGTACGTCAAATACAATGCCGACAGCTTTCCGGGGTACGACAAGCCGGCCAGTTATTACGATGACGTGTTTTATACCGGACAAAATGCGCGCGGTTGCATTGCTCCTGTGCCGGAAGGGCGGCACTGGCTGGTGTCGTTTGGGTACGACAGCCTGTATTTCCC
>JBMOHO010000366.1:0-3376 GCA_049317805.1 Saprospiraceae bacterium | reverse complement strand
TTGGGGCAATCGCTTCAGCATTGTTCTTTTGGCTTTTTTAACCCATTATTCGCATATATAACCTTCAAACATGGCCTTAGACATCCTGTTGGCAATTGCGGCGGTGGCCTGCCTGATCATTGGTTTGATCGGGTCTGTCTTGCCCCTGCCTGGCCCGCCGCTCAGCTTGTTGGGCATATTTTTGTTGCATTGGTCTCGGTTCGCCGATTTTTCTACCACACTGTTGTGGTACCTGGGCTTGGCCACTGTGGTGGTGACGGTGCTGGACTACCTGGTGCCACTGTGGGGCGTAAAGCGTTTCGGGGGCAGCCAGGGCGGGGTATGGGGCAGCACCATTGGGCTTTTGGTCGGCATGTTTATAGGCCCATTGGGTGTATTTGCCGGGGCCTTTATGGGGGCATTGGTCGGCGAGCTGATCATGGGCAAAAACACCGCCATGGCCACGAAAGCGGCGGTTGGTTCGTTTGTGGGTTTTTTATTTGGCGTCGGACTCAAAGTAGCCCTGTGTAGCGTAATGATATGGTACGCGGGTAAGGCCTTGTTGAGTTGAGGGAAGGTTACTGTACGGTGTCTCCCCTCAGGATGCGGTATCGTTTACGGGCCTCTACGGCAAAAACGCTCCCGGAGTAATCAATAAACACTTTTTCGTACAATTCCTTGGCCTTTTCTATGTCTTTGAGCCGGGTTTCATACAAGCCGGCGAGGGCAAACAAGGCATTGTCGGCTCGAATGTCCTCGGGGTATTTTTCCACTATGGCTTGGTACAAGCGGGCGGCTTCGGTGTATTGGCGGCGCTTTTCGGCAATCTGGGCTTCCAGGTAGAGTATGTCGTCTTTCAGGGAGTGTTCCGGAAAAAGCCGTGCGAGTGTGTCCAGTTTCAGCAGTGCCTGGTCAAACTGGTTTTGATACACCAGCATTTCGGCGCAAGAATAGAGGGTAACGGCTTCGGAAGTGGTGTCGAGGTTCAGGTTGTCCATGATAAACACCGATAAATCAAGCGCATCGTTGGCAATGAGGCGGGAAGTGGCGGCCTTCAGGATGTTGCACTGAGATTGGGCCCACTCGAAATCGCCGTTGAAATAAGACAAGCGGGCATTTTTGAAACGGGCCTCCTGACCGATGGTTTCCTCCTTAAAATCTTTATCTACCTGGCTATACAGGAGTGTGCTTTCCCATATTTCTCCCTTGATGAGGTAATAGTCGGCCAGGTCAATTTTGGTTCGGGCCAGCTCATCCTGGGTTAGGCCAGGCACCTGGAGTTGTTCATTGAGCAAGCTGATGGCTTTGTCTACATTGTTCAGGTACAACGCTTCCAACTCGGCCAACTGCACTACTATGGGTGTGGTTTTGCGGTTGCGCGGATGTTCGTTGAGAAATCGCAGGTAATCGTTTTCAAGGGCTTGCAACTCCTCCATCGTGTACACATAGCCCTCGGTAATTTTGCGGCGGCGGCAATCCAGGTTGCCTTCCATGGCCAGGTAGAACTGTTCGTTGTTGACGTCGTTGAGGCTCACGACGTATTCATAGGCCGAGATGGCGGAATCGTAATCGCCGGCATCGGCGGCTGTTTGTGCGAGGCTAAAAACGCGTTGGCCGTTCTCGTTGTAACGCCGGTCAAGCGCTTTATACTGGCGCAAAGCGGATGCATAATCCTTGTCTTGCACAAAAGACCACGCGAGGAGTTCGATGAAATCCGGATTGTCCTCTTTTTGGATGCGGGCGTACAACTGAGCTTGCAACTCTTCGTAATCGGCGGGCGAGAGGTAGCGGGCCAACAAGGTTTGCACGGTGCCGGTTTTGCCGGGGTCAGATGCTACGCTGTTGAGGTACTGCTCAATCATTTTGTTGGTGTCGCCTTTTCGGCGGTACAATTCACCGAGGTTGAACGCAAAACGATTGGGGTCTTTAAGCATTTTTGCGCCGGTTTCGTAGGTTTTTGCAGCGTAGTCGTAGCGCGCTTTGCCCGTAAACAGGTTAGCCAAACGGCTTACCGAGTTGAAGTCGGGAGGCATATTCCGAATGGCTTCGTCGTATTGTTGTTCCGCATCCGGAATCCTACCGGCCCGTTCAAGCAGTCCGCCGTACGTCACATACAGGGCGTAGTTGCGCGGTTCTTTTTTCAGGCGTTTTTTGACTGCTTTTTCCCCGGTGTCGTAATCCTCGAGGTACATGATGCAGTCGATGTACCGGTTAAAAAAGTACTCATTGCGGTCGTCCTGCTGCAAGAGCTGGTCGTATATCGCTGCTGCTTTGGCGTACTCGCCGTTGACGAAATACTGGTTGGCCAAATTGGGGTCTTGCCCCTGAACTGAAGTCAACACCGACACCATGAGGAGTGCCGCCACTGCACATAAATAGATTTTTTTTTGCATATTGTATCTGTATAACCGCCCCTCTGAAGGTTTGGAGGGCAAAAATACCGAGAAATAACGCAGCCAACAGCATTAGTGTTTTCCCGGCAGCGTATTTGTCACTTACCTTTGAGTTTTGAGTAATGAGTAATGAGTTTTGAGTAATGAGTAATGAGTTTTGAGTTGGGTTCTACGTTGGTGATTTCGGAAAATTTATAGACCGTGTTTTCGCTTTTTCCGGCAGCCAATCCAATTGAAAAACAAGCCCTCTTACTCAAAACTCAGTACTCAAAACTCAGTACTCAAAACTCAGTACTCAAAACTCAAAACTCAAAACTGAATGTTCCGTACCCACACATGCGGCGCGCTGCGCGCCGAACACATAGGCCAAACCGTAACCCTGTCCGGATGGGCAGCCACCATCAGAGACAAAGGTGCGTTGCTGTGGATCGACCTGCGCGACCGCTACGGCATTACTCAATTGGTGTTTGACGAAAATTATTCTGCTGCCGAATTATTTGCCGTGGCGCGCGGAGTAGGCCGCGAATTTGTGCTCCAGGCCACCGGCGAAGTCATAGAGCGCGCTTCCAAATCAACTAAAATACCCACGGGCGACATCGAAATAAAGGTGTCTGAATTGCGCATCCTCAATGCTGCGCAAACACCGCCGTTCACCATTCAGGATGACACCGACGGCGGAGACGACCTGCGCCTGAAATACCGATACCTCGACCTGCGCCGCCATGCCGTGCAAAAAAACCTGATTTTCCGCAGCAATTTGGCCATTGAAACGCGCAAATACCTCGCTGGAGATGGTTTTGTCGAAGTGGAAACGCCTTTTTTGATCAAAAGCACGCCGGAAGGTGCCCGCGATTTTGTGGTGCCTTCCCGCATGAATCAAGGCCAATTCTACGCCCTGCCGCAGTCGCCCCAAACCTTTAAACAAATCCTGATGGTGGCAGGGTTGGATAAATACTTCCAGATTGTCAAGTGTTTCCGCGACGAAGATTTGCGCGCCGACCGGC
>JBMOHO010000365.1:0-3389 GCA_049317805.1 Saprospiraceae bacterium | reverse complement strand
GGACCGCGACGGATTTATCCAGGAAATCGACGCATTTACCTTCAACCGGCTGAACCAGCGCTACCGAAATGATTTGTCAGACCTCCTGGTCAAAACGCTGTACCAGGAGCGCGAACGCATCAAAAACGAGCCCTGGAAAATTGATCCGCCCGACCAGCGCAACTTTTGGAACAATGTCAGCAAAGGCATGATCAAAAAGTCGCTCGACCGCGAAGAAAACGAGGCCAGGGTGACCAACGAGGCCTTGCTGCACCAAATCATACGGCGCTACGCCGAGGAAATCGTGGGCACATTCAGCACCCGCACCTTCCGCTTTGCCCGCCGATTCCTCACCATCCTGTTCAACCGGCTGTTCAACGCAGCGGTCGACAAAAGCATTGCCAGCTTAGTCCGCGGCCGCCGCAACCTGTACGAGCGACTCAATGTGGTGGGCGACATAGACACTGTGCGCGCCCTGTTCGAGAAAGGTACCGTGGTGGTGGTGCCTACCCATTTCAGCAACCTCGATTCCATCCTCGTCGGATACGCCATGGACCAGATCATGGGTTTGCCCGCATTTGCATACGGTGCAGGCCTCAACCTGTACAACTTTGGGCCGGCAGCGTATTACATGAACCGCCTGGGCGCTTATCGGGTAGACCGCCGGAAGAAAAATCCGGTGTACCTCGAAACCCTCAAATCCATCAGCACCCTCAGCATCGTGCGGGGCGTCAACAACCTGTTTTTCCCCGGCGGCACGCGTTCGCGAAACGGCGCGCTGGAGCAAGACCTGAAGATGGGGCTGCTGGGCACCACCGTAGAAGCCCAACGCATGATGTGTCAACAAGGCGAGGAGAAAAAAGTGTTCATCGTGCCCATGGTCATCGGGTACAATTTCGTGCTGGAAGCCCCTTTCCTCATCGAACAACACCTGCGCCAAACCGGCAAAGAACAATACCTGCGCCTGCGCGACGAAGGCTCCAGCATCCGGAGCTGGCTGCGCTTTTTCTGGCGCTTTTTTTCCACCACCAGCGACATCACGCTGAGCATCGGACGCCCCATAGATGTGCTCGGCAACTTTGTGAACGCTGAGGGCGTGAGCCACGACCGCCACGGCCACCCGATCAACATCCGGGAGTATTTCTGGTACAACGGCCGGGTGAGCGAAGACCGCCAACGCGAAGAAGAGTACACCCGTATTTTGGCCGACAAACTCCTGCTGCGCTACCAGGCGGAAAACGTGGTGCTGTCCAGCCACCTCGTGCCGTTTGCCGTGTATGAAATACTGGCGCAGGAACACCCGAAGCTGGACCTGTACGGACTCTTGCGCCTGCCACCCGACGAGAACACGTTTCCTTTTGAAACCGTGGAAAAAGTGGTCATCGGCCTCAAAAACCGCCTGTTCGAGATGGAGCAAAAAGGAGCCATTCGGCTGGCGCCTGAAATATACCTGCCGGCCGACGAACTGATCCGCCAGGGCGTGCGCAAACTCGGGGTGTTCCACAGCCGCAAACCCCTGCGTTTTGACAAAGCGGGCAACATCGAATCCTCCGATTTCAAAGTGCTGTATTATTACCACAACCGCCTGGCCCACTACGGTCTGGAAAAAACCGTGCACACGGTTTTGGCGGAAGAAACAAACCTTCAAACCGCTGATACGCCATGAACTACGAAAACCTGGCCCTCGATATTGTCGACGGCATCGTGACCATTACCATCAACCGCGAAAAAGCGCTCAACGCCCTCAACGCCCAAACCCTTCGGGAACTGCGGCATTTTTTTGGGGAAGCCGGCCCTAAACTGACCGATTTAAAAGGGGTGATCCTGACTGGTGCCGGAACCAAGGCGTTTGTAGCCGGGGCCGACATCACCGAGTTCAGCAACCTGAGCGCCGAACAAGGCGTCGCATTTGCGCGCAACGGGCAGGAAGTATTTTTCCTTATAGAGCGCTTTCCAAAGCCCGTCATAGCGGCGGTCAACGGTTTTGCCCTCGGCGGCGGCTGCGAGCTGGCCATGGCCTGTCACCTGCGCATAGCGGGCGAAAAAGCCCGCTTTGGCCAACCGGAAGTCAACCTCGGCCTCATACCCGGCTATGGCGGCACCCAGCGGCTCGTGCAGTACATTGGCAAAGCCAAAGCGCTTGAACTCATGCTGACCGCCGACATGATAGACGCACCCGAAGCTTACCGGCTGGGGCTGGTGAACTCGGTCGTTCCCCAGGGCGAAGAACTCGTGGCCGCCAAAGCCATGCTGGAAAAAATAGCCGCCAAGGCACCGGTAGCGGTGGCCAAGGTGATCGAAGCGGTCAATGCATATTTTCAAGACGGCGCAGACGGCTTTGAAGCCGAACTCCGGGCTTTCGGCGATTGCTGCGGTACCGACGATTTTCGGGAAGGCGCAGCGGCGTTTTTGGAGAAACGGGTGGCGGTATTTACGGGGAAATAGTCCCAAAATAGAAAAGGGGTGGCACTGAGCCACCCCTTCCATTTTCCATGAGTCTGTAAAACCTACTTTTTCAACACCACTTTTTGCGAAGCGAAGGCATTTTCGCCTTCCAGGCGCACAAAGTACGCACCGTTGGGCAGGTCGCCGATGTTTACAAACAAGTTGTAGATACCAGCTTCATACCGCTGGGCGGGCAAACCGGCCATAACGCGTTTGCCGTTGAGGTCGTACACATTGATGGCTGCTACGGCAGCCTTGTTGAAACCGGCCTGCAGGAACACGTCGCCCGCGCTGGGGTTCGGGTAGCAGGAGAACACTGCAACGGCAACCTGGATGCCTTTGGTTGCAGAGCTGAATGGTTTCGGGTTTGCAGGAGCAGGGGCATCTTGTTGGGCTTTGGCCGGAGTCGGGGTAGTGGCTACGGTCAGGCGGTTTTGCGTATTCAAGGTGCGGGCGCCGGAGCCGAAACTTTCGCCGGTGGTGTCTGCGTATACTGTAGGCACGTAGAAGAAGTCGGCCTGAGCGGCATCGGCACGCAGGTCAAGCACGAAATAGCCGTGGCGGTCCAGGTCGACGTATTTCAGGTGCGGGTTGTACGAAACGCTTACGCCAGGCGCAACCGGGATCGGGTTGTTCATAAAGAACTCAAACTGTGCAGTGGTGGCAGCGCCGATGGCTTCGTCAAAGTTGGGCGACGATACCGAGGGCGTACCAAACTCAACCGCCCACGAGCCTTCGCCGGTGGCGGGGTTGTAGCCTTCGCGGGTGGCGGGGTTGTACGCATTGGGTTGTGGCAGGTACAGGAACTGCGGCACAGGGTATTGAACCGCTTGTTTGGTCACGTCGAATGCCCATGAGGTGTGGGAGTCACCCGTAACCACCACCACGTTGTCGATGTTGGCGTTGCGCAGGGTATCGATGATGCTGTTGCGCTGGGTGGGGTACGATTCCCAGTTGTCAATGAA
>JBMOHO010000364.1:0-3405 GCA_049317805.1 Saprospiraceae bacterium | reverse complement strand
ATTGTCGCTGTTCAATGAGCAGACCATCATCGGCCTGGGGGCTGAATCCAATTCACCCCGCCTCACGTTCGACGGCAAAGAAGTGCCCGATATGTTTGATCCGTTCCCGTTGTTTTTGGTGCAATACCCCGACTGGGTGGTGAAAACCTACGCCGACAAAAACACAGACACCCAAACCTGGGGCATGAATGTGTACGTGTCGCCCAGGCAATTTACCCGGCAACAGTTTGAACACATGACAGCCTGTTATGAACAGGAGCGGCCCGCATTTGACAACAGCCTCGTCCAAAAATACAGCAACGGTGCATCATATGTGTACTATTTCTCGCATTTTGTGTACGGCGACCCGCCCAAACCCTTGTTTTTCAAGCCGCCACAACAACGCTTTTTGCCCGCTTACCCTCAACACACCATCTGCGAAGAGTATATAAAAATAGAAGCCGACGGGCGCTGGAACCTCAGCGTCAGCTCCACCAATGGCAAGGGCGACAGTTTTGGGGGCGATGTGGTCACCGGGCAGCTTGTGATCGCCGATGGCATCGCGCGTTTTGATTCCGCCGCTTACGCTCCTTTTCGCCCACAGGTGCAGCAGGTGCGTCCGGAAGCGGCACACCTCAGCGAAATGGAGTACCTGCGCTCGTTCCGCGACGACCAGGGGCGGCCGATGACCGATTTTTTTCCACTTTGACCATTCACTAAATATCAACCAATATGAGCCTTGCTTTAAAGCGCCTCGCGCAGAAAATCCAACAAGAAGACCTTCCCGCTTTTCAGGCTGAAATCCGCACCATTACCGGTTACGAACCCGAGGTAGAGGTATTGTGGGACAGCTTTACGGAGCACACCAACGAATATCCGCTCAACCGCCTGGTTTCTCCTGTAATGCGCGATATCAAAACGGCTCTGACGGGCATTTGCAAAGATGAGTTTGGCCGATCGGCCCTCCAGGCCGGTCTGGAGCGCATCCGCATTGAATGCACCGACAACAAAGACGCATTCACGTTCCGATTCGACAACAAGGAGCTGTACCTGAAAGCCCAATTGGTCAACAGCGTGATGCACGCGCCGACGGCGGCGGTGATTCGGGAGGTGATTGAGGATCGGTTGTGAAAATCTTTAAACATGAGTCATCCCGAATTTTAAGCCTCTGCTTATGTGAGGGAAACAAATTTACGCCCATTTATCCTTAAAACTACCCTGTCATTCCGAGCCCGTCAGGGCTCGGAATGACAATCGCTTGTTAAAGAAAAAGGTGCAAAGCCTGGCCCCTCACACTGGCGGAGTCTAAAATTCGGGATGACTCATGTTAACTAAATAAAATACAATTGATTATGCGCAAAATTTGATCATAAAAAGGAGTTCAAATTTTAATGGTAAAAGAGCCATGTTTCCTGCCAAAATATGGAAACCTGACGTATAGTGGCAGGGAAAACGTATGCTGTTTTCTTAATTATCCAACACCACAATCTCCATCCGTGAATTCACAGCATGCTCCGCATCCGTGCAATCCACGCCGTCGAGGCAGCGGTTGCGTGGCTGGGTTTCGCCTTTGCCTGTGGTTTTGATGCGTTTGCCGTTGATGCCCCTGGTTTCCAGATACGTTTTGGCATTGACTGCGCGGTCCTGGGAGAGGGTGAGGTTTTTGGAGGCATCGCCACGGGTGTCGGTGTGGACAATCAGCTCGATCTCCATGGTCTGATATCGGGTGAGCAGGTCGTACACCGCATCAAGGTGGCGCACCGCACTCTGGTTCAGGGTTGCCTGGTTGTATTCGTAGTTGATTTTGTCCATCACAACCACCGAACCCGCCTTCAAAGGCGACGCCGTCGGTCCTTCCGCTCCGGCGTTGAGGTCGGTCGGGCGCAATCGCACATCGTTGTACTGTGCCTGGGTGCTGGTGGCCTGAAACGCGAGGCCTTCCGGTTTGAACCCTGCTCGTTCCACTTGCACGACGTACTCGCCATCGAGGGGCAGACAAACGTCGTACTCGCCATTCAAATTGGTGCGGAACGTTTCTTTGCGGCCGCTGGCTTTGTGCACAAACGTGAGGGTCGCATTGGCAATCCGGGTGCCCAACAGTTCTGTAGACACCACACCGTTGGCCCTGTGGCACACGGGCGCATCGGCCAGTTTGACCTGAATGGTGCCCGGATTGCTGTTTTCTTCCAGCGCAAACAACTTCTCGGTGGTTTGGTAGCCGCTCATGCTCACCAGCAAGAGGTAGCTGCGGTAACGCATAAATTCCTCACGGGCTTCTCCCGCGGCGTTGGCGTACAAGTCGGGCCGCCCCATATCCTTGGCGTCTTTGGGCACCAGCTGCATGCTGAGTATATTGGGTCGGCTGGGGTCTTCTTTCAGGTCTATGTCGTAAAAAGCATCCTGGCTCGATACAAATCCGTCTTCCGAGGGGTGCAACACGCGTATTTCGGCACCTTGCAAGGGCTTTCCGGTGCGGGCGTCGGTCACGAGGATGTTGACAGGCACGGCCTCGGGGCGCCCGACACCTTCGATGCCTTGTTCGATGGTGAACGAAAAGATGTCGTCTTTTCCAATGCTGTTTTTGCGGTTGCTGGCAAAAAAGCCCTTGGTGCCTTCGTCGTTCAGGATAAAACCGCGGTCGTCCTCCTTTGAATTAAACTGGTCGCCCAGACTCACCACCGACGTGTCGCCGCCTTCTGTTTCCACAAAATACATGTCGAGCCCCTGCGCGTCTTCGTATCCGTTGGAAGAGAAAAAAAGCGTACCGGAGCTGTGGATAAACGGAAAGGCGTCGTTGCCAACAGAATTGATCTTGGACCCGAGGTTAACCGGTTTTTTCCAGCCGCCACCCGGGCCGCGTTCCGACACGTACAGGTCAAAACCGCCAAAACCGCCCGGCATATCGGACGAAAAAAACAGATACTTGCCATCTGCGCTGAGCGAGGGATGCACACAAGAATAGTTGTCGGCATTGAAAGGCAACTCCTTTACATCCACCCAGTCAATGGGCCCTTTTTGGGCTTCATAAATTTTGAGCCGCACCTTACCGGTTTCATCGGCTTGTTGCACGCCGTTTTTCATGTTGTTTCGGGTGAAATACATGGTTTTGAAATTGCGGCTGAAGGTCACCGGGCCTTCGTGTAAGCTCGAATTGATTTCAAGTGATAACTGCTGCGGATTGGCAGGGTCGCCGTTGGGGTCAAAAGGCGCAAAATAAAGTTGGGAGTATCGCTCCTGCGTCTTGGCGTCAACAGGGCCGCCCTTCTGTCGGCTCGATACAAACACTATCCCGTTTTGGTAAAAAGCGGGACTATAATCGGTGCTGCTGCTGTTGAGGTATTTAGCGTTGAGCACCCGGACCACTTTGTTCGGGTCGTTTTTTTCGTGGTTGCGTTCTTTGGACTTGCTTTTGGCCGATTGTTGGCC
>JBMOHO010000363.1:0-3468 GCA_049317805.1 Saprospiraceae bacterium | reverse complement strand
AAACGGGTTTCCTTCCCTGCCGCCGCAGCCATTGCCGTTTAGCCAAACAGTCGGTTTTGCCGAGATGGACTTTATCCAGGTTTTTCAGTCGCCATTAGACGAAGGATTCGACCTGACGGCCGGGTTTATCATGGAACCCAACTGCTATTTTGCCAGACCGGATTCATCGATCCAGTACACCGATTATCAGTACACCGGAAGCCTGCGCAGACCGGCTTTGTTTCTCGACACTTTATTTAACCCGATCGGTTATTTTGCCAATGTGCCGCGTTTGTTTATCGATACGGTGAACAACGACCTGCTGTCTGCCGAACGGAAATTCACGTACGCCTTCGACATTGAGAACACGGTGGCTGCCCAGGCCTCCAACGTATGGTTTGGTGTGGTATCGCCGTCGGGTTTGATCACCGATTTTGAATTGACCAACACCGCCAACGGGCAATCCATACCCTTGGTAAATGGAGTAGCTCAAGTCGGCGGGTTAAACAGTTTTTCCAGCCGAAACCTGACCCTGCGCGGCATAAATGTCAACTGTGAAAACGACTCCCTGTTGCTGCTGTACGGATTCGGCTGCGGTGTTGTGAACGGCCTGGACGACCCCAACATTTGCAGCGTCGACACCCTTGTGCTCTACATCCGCTTGTTGAATCCGGAACTGGAGCTGGACGTCATCCAGGAATCGGCGCTCGGGCTGTGCGACACGTCCGATTATTTTGAATTTGAAGTGTACAACGCCAAATTGGGCAATGCCTACGACCTGAATGCCAGCGTAAAACTTCCGGCCGGACTGAGCATCGTGCCCGGTACCTGCCAGCTTGCTTACCCACTCGGCGCGCCATTTGTCAACATCTCCGACCCGGAAATCCTGGCCAACAACCTGTACCAGTGGTTTATCGATACCTTGCAGGCGCAGATTGGCGCCAACGGCCTGCTTGGCGTAGACAAAGCGCCCGGAAACACCTTCCGCATCCGGTTCAAAGTGAGTTCGGCATGCGGCGCCGTGTCCAATGCGCAGGCCATCTACGGCATCCGGGGTGCCGAGCCGTGTGGCAGGCCCAGCAACGCGCTGAACAAACCCGGCGAACCCATCAACGTCAACGGGTTGTCGGCGGCGTACGACGTGTTGATTGACCTTCAGGCACCCACCGCCGTGAACTGCGGCTCTATACAAACCATTCAGGTGCAATTGGTGACCACCGGCTCGCCCATGAGCGGCGACAGCGTGTACATTACCCTGCCCGACGGCGTAACCTACCTGTACTACCTGCCCGGCAGCGGCCCGAATCCCGGGCCGCCTTTTGTGACCGGAAACCTGCTTCGGCTGCCGATGTTGCCCGGCGCCGGCGTGTCCAGTTTTGGCATTGAAGTGCAGATAGAGCCCTTTGCCGCTTGTGTGGATGCCACGATACAGGTGCAGGCCCGCCAGCGGACAGACGCGTTTTGCCCCAGCATCAACGCCAGCTGCGGCGTGTACATCGCTACCGGAGAAGCCCTTGCGGTGTTGAGCATTTTGCGGCCACAATTGGAAGTGTTCAGCGCACAGGGGCAGCAGGATGCCAACAACAACCTGGATGTGCAAGTGGTGCTGGGCAACCAGGGCAATGTGCCTGCCAACGGCGCTTCGGCGTCGCTGGTGTTTGACCAGAACAACAACGGCCAACCCGACCCCGGCGAACCGGTGGTGGCCGACCTGAGCACGGGCGAACTGATCGGTCAGGGACAAACTGTGGTGTTGAGCGCCAATGTGCCGTTCGACGCCGACTGGTTGTGCCGACTCCTGATTGTGTTGCCCGGCGCCGAAAACTGTTTGTGTGCCAGTGTGTTTGTCCCGCTGTTGAACTATGCCACTTTGCCCCAAAACCTGTTTTCCTGCTCCATTGAACCCATCCAGTTGAGCGTAGACAGCCTGGCGGGATATGCCTGGGCCTGGCAGCCCGCCTCGGCGCTCAGCTGTAGTACCTGCGCCCAGACCGTGTTTACGCCGCCACCGGGTACCGCATCCGGCAGCACTTTTGTGTACAACCTGCTGCAAACAGCGGCCGATTGCAACATCACGCACCGCTTTGAGTTGACGGTGGGCTTTGAAGCCGAAGCAAAAGCAGACAACTACGTCGTTTGTAGCGGCGATGAGGTGACCATGACCGCCACACCCGCAGGCCAAACCTATATTTGGCAAGGTCCGGGCATTGTGCAACCTGCTGCGCAAATCCAGACCCTGACGCCGACCCAAAGCGCCACGTACAGCGTGATCATCATCAGTGCCAATGCCTGCACCATAGAGGCCTCCATCCCCATCGTGGTCAACCAGCCCGATTCTGTGGGGCTCCCCGGCCTCGTCACCTGCCAGGGCGCTCCTGTGGACGTAAACGGCGTCATCACCGACCTGCCCGGGGTGTACTGCCGCAACCTGGTCAACGCCAATGGCTGCGACAGCCTCATTTGCCAACCCCTGAGTGTGTTGCCTTCGGTGGCCACCGCCGAGAGCCGCACGTTTTGCAGCGGGGATACGGTGGTGGTGTTCGACACCTTGCTGACCCAGTCGGGCAGCGTATGCAGAACGTATGCTGCTTTCAACGGCTGCGACAGCACGCACTGCATCAGCGCCACGGCAGTGCCTTTGCCGACGGTAGACCAGCCGGATACTTTTTTCATGGAGCTGGGCGCCGAGCTGACGCTCATGGCCCCCGACGGCTTTGCGACCTACACCTGGAATCCGGCCTGTGGCGGGTGCATGGACTTGCTGATACAGCCAGACACCGCAGGTTTTTACCTGTACGGCCTGACGGTGACCGATGGCAACGGCTGCACGGGCAATGCGGCGTACCGCGTGGTGGTGTCGCCCCCTTGCGACCCGTCGAAGCTGCAAATACCGAACGTGTTTACGCCCAGCGACGACAACAACGTAAACGATGTGTTCCGCCTGGTGCCGTCTGAAAGCAGCGCGCGCGTGGTCAGCCTGACCATATACAGCCGCTGGGGCCAAAAACTGTACGAGGGCAGCGGCCCAACGGCCGCTTGGGACGGGGATAGCGATGGCAAACCCGCGCCTGCGGATGTGTATGTGTACATATTGGTGGTGGCGTGTGCGGAGAAGGAGGAGAAGATTGTGGGGGATGTGACGTTGTTGCGGTAGGGCGTATAGTCATTTGGGGGCGTATGCGCTCACATGTAGGGGTATAATGAGTTTGTTTAATAGCTCAATCTCGGAACCCGTGGCAAAAATTGTGTTTTGTGGGTTTGGATCGGCTTGTTAACTTTGTGGCATGCTGTATGGAGTTGTGTTTGTGTGGCTTATCCATGCAAGTATGGCTGAGTATGGCTAAATTAAACCCGTCAGCGAACAACAGGGTGGCAGGCATAGTGAGCATAAACGCAAGCAACGTTGAAGTAAAAGGTGTAATGCGGGGTTTACTTCGACGTTGGTTGCATTTATGTAAAAGTTCTCGGAAAATAAAAAATAAATAATAA
>JBMOHO010000362.1:0-3485 GCA_049317805.1 Saprospiraceae bacterium | reverse complement strand
TTCCGAAACTGTTTTGCGTCATACGCACCAAACGATTTGCTCAAACCGCCTGTGACCGCCAAAAGTGCTGAATTGACCGACGATGAGCTGCTGCAACTGCTGCGCAACGAGCGAACCTTCGAACGGGGTTTTCGCCTGCTGATTGCCCGGTATCAGGAACGCTTATACCGGCACATCCGCCACATGGTGCAGGATCACACCGACGCCGATGATGTGTTGCAAAACACCCTCATCAAAGTACACCGGGGCATTGCACAGTTTGAAGGCAAATCGAAGCTCTATACCTGGCTCTACCGCATCGCCACCAATGAGAGCATTTCTTTTTTACAATCCAGAAACCGTCGACAGACACAAGCCCTTGACGATTCCGAGGGCAGCGCGTCTCGCCAACTCCGTGCCGATGAGTGGTTCGACGGTGAAGACTTGCAACGCCGACTGCACATCGCCATCGGCGAACTGCCTGATAAACAACGCGTGGTGTTTAACCTGCGCTATTTTGAGGAAATGCCTTACGAAGAAATGTCAACGGTGCTGGATACTTCGGTGGGCGCCCTCAAAGCCTCGTTTCACCACGCCGTCAAAAAAATAGAAGCCGTTTTTCGCGAAAACAACAAACCTTAAAAACGCCACAACGTACGCCACATGTCTGCCGATAACGAAAAAAAACGCCTGCTGGAGGAACTGGAGGAGCTGAGTCCCTTGTTGCATCAACTCAAAACCGATGGAACCGCCGACCGCAAGCCCAACGTGCCTGAAGGGTACTTCGAGGACTTCTCGGAGCGCATGCTGCACCGGCTCCGTACAGAAGGGCTCATGCCCGAAAAGGCACCCTCCCCTACCCTGTTCACCCTGTTTCGCTCGTCCCGTTTTGTATTGGCTGCCGCCGCAGCCTGTACACTGCTCATCGCTGCTGTATGGTTCTTTCGGCCAAGCCCCATATCGCTTCCCCAAACCATTGTGGACCAGGCAGTGGAATTAGACGCCGACGAAACAGAACAGTACATCCTTGAACACATAGACGAGTACGAACCGGAACTTTTGGCCCAGCAAATACCCACACAGGCCGTTGTGCCTCCGCCAGGCGTACCTCCTGTTGTACCCAAACAAGATTTGCCCGTAAAGCAACCGACAACCACGCCCCAAAAACCCCAGGACATCCGGTTCGACGATTTGAGCGACGAAGAAATCGACGCGCTGTTCCGTGAATTGGCCGAGGACGACATCCTGAACATGCTTTAACCACCCATTTCACCACCACTTCATTTGCAACATACCATGAAAAAACACTTGCTCATCGCTGTACTGCTTGGCGCCATTGGAACCCTTGCATACGCGCAACCCGACCCCGACCAGATGAGCCAAAACCCGCGCATCAACCAGTACCGCATCGCCATTTTTACCGAAGTGCTCCAGTTGACCCCCGAAGAAGCGCAAATGTTCTGGCCGGTCTACAACCAGTATCTGGCCAAAAAAGAAGACATCCGCAAATCGGGCAGGCCTGTAAAACCCATCGACAACATGAGCGATGCAGAAATAGAAGATCAACTCAAAAGGCACTTTGAAACACAGGCACGCCTGCTGGACCTCGATAAGCAACTGGTCGAAGACCTCCGAAAGGTGCTTCCGGTGCGTAAAATCGCCAAACTGAACAACGCAGAAAAAGAGTTCCGCGCATCCCTGCTCAAAAAACTGCAAGAAGCCCGTGCCCTGCGGCAGGAACGCAAAGGCCTTGGCAGACCCGGGGGAAACTAAACGCCTGTTCGGCTCCACATGTTAATGTTCGTTAATCGAATAATACCAACGGCTCTATTGGCGTACTTGGTTGCAGTAGTCTTGTTCTACCGCCACACACCTGTATGTCTACATGCCTTTTACGGTTGATGCTGCCATTTGTTTTTGGCGCGTTGTGTTTCGCCGACCTGCCGGCCCAAAACATTGATTTACGACAGGATCGGCCTTTTTTCAAAAAAAAGCAACTGGAGTTTGATGCCTGGCTCAACCAAAACGGCCTGTCATCGGTATTGACAGCAGACAGCTTTTCTGTTACACAAGGCACGGCGACCCTCTATCTGCGCCCTCCCACAGCTGACGCCAACGCCTGTGCGGCCCTGCAGGAAGCCTGGTCTCGGTTGGAGGCGCAAAACCGCAACGTGAACGGACAGTTTTTTCACGAACGCCTGCTCCATAAATGGGCTTTCCTGGCAGAAATACACAACGACCAGGCGGAGGTGGTGGTGCGTTGCCACAATCCGGCACACTTCTATGAGCGCATTTACCATGAAAACGGCCGCACTCCGGTAGAAGGGCTCAGCGTGCGCAGCATGGCCACCGTGCAACTCCGCACCCCGACTTCTTTGGGCGGTGTCAATACGGGCGACAACTCGGCCATTATTCCCGGAAAGAAGCTGGGTGATGTCACCGAGCGCGCGCGCAAATACCTGTATACCTGGTACGACAGCAAAGGAACGCCTATACTGTGGAAGGCGCGCATCGTTCAGCCCTATGTGACGGTCGATGAATTCATCCTCGAAGTGACGCATATGAGCAACGAAATCGTAGCCGATGGTTTCTACGAGTACCACCGGATTTACATTAAAGGCAAGCAAAATGGAAGTGATGTAGAGCTGTCCTGGGAGTTTCAGGGTAAATACGGAAGCGGAATTTTATTTCCTCCCCGAAAAAATGACTATAAAGACACAGAAACGCGTTACAAAGAAGCACTTGATGAGTATCAAACGCGTTTATTTAAACAACTCATCGCTTACCTTCGCCAATGAGCAGCACATCAATGTATACCATGACCGAAACCCGTCAGGCCAACGCGTCGAGCGCACCCAACACCATCACCCTGTCGCCCCGTGCCCGCATAGCCCGGTTAATTCTCATTTACCACTTCACCCTCATCGGGGTGTCGAGCATTTATTACATCCTGCGCGGCTTCGATTTTGAGGAGTTTACCACCCTCATCGGCATATTGGGGCCCATTACTGCTTTGTACGGCGGTGCCGTTTTTCGATTCATTGGCCGCAGCATTACCGAGCCGCAGCTCAACGGGCAAAACGACCTGCCCATCAACAGCCTTGTCAAATGGCTGGTGCACGGCCACTTTGTGGTGGTCTTGCTGCTCATTTCCCTCAAAGCGCTTGCGCCAAACATCCTGAATTTTCAGGACATGACCATGTTCCTCACCCTGGTTGAATCTGCTATTGGCGTATATATGGGCAACATATTGCTGGCTTTGTTCGGGAAGGAGTGAAAATCGCTTAGTGCTTATTCGTGCGAATGGTTTCTCACTTGCACTAAACAACAACCGCTCCGCAAATGAACATTGCGGAGCGGTTTTCTTTATTGCGGCGTATCGGCGACTTTAATTGACGGCGACTTTAGTCGGCGACTAAAGCTCGGCGACTAAAGTCGCCGATACGCTTATTTCGTCTGAATCATCGACTTGGTAGCGCTGTCTTTCGCCGTTGCAAGGCGGTAGT
>JBMOHO010000361.1:0-3519 GCA_049317805.1 Saprospiraceae bacterium | reverse complement strand
AGTTTTGAGTTTAGAGTTGAGGATAAGGCACAATTGCTGAGACTTTTCAATACCTATTCCTATTTTAAACTCAAAACTCAAAACTCAAAACTCAAAACCCAAAACTCCAAACTCCAAACTCTCAACTCTCAACTCCAAACTCTAAACTCCAAACTCTCAACTCCAAACTCTCAACTCCAAACTCTCAACTCCAAACTCAAAACTGATCATGCCATTCAACGACATTGAAAACTTGCCCATCCATTGGGCCGATCACGAAGACATTGCCATGGCCTTGTACGACCGCTTTGGCGCCGAGTTCAACGAGAGCCACATATACAGGATTCGGTTTACGGATCTGCTGGAGTGGATTTTGGAAATACCCAATTTTGCGGGCAACCGCGAGGGATCTACAGAAGGACACCTGGAGCAGATTCAGGCTAAATGGGTGTACGAATGGCGGGCCAACAACCAGTAGTATTCACGCCGCCAACCGCACTGCCGTCGGGTGAACACTCGGTGGAACTGTTGCACCTGTTTGACAAAATGAAGGCCGTTAAGGTCTTTTTGTTTGACGTGGACGGGGTGTTTACCGACAACCGCCTGCATGTGACGGAGGAAGGCGAACTGCTCCGCATCATGCATGTGCGCGACGGCCAGGCCGTCAAATGGGCCATCCAAAAAGGTTTTCCCGTGGGCATCATCACTGGCGGTCAGTCGGAGGGTGTGCGCAAACGCCTCACGGCACTTGGCATTGAAGAGTATTATTCTGCTGTGAAAGACAAAAAAGAGGTGTTTCAGTCCATTTTGACCCGTCTCCAGGTGCGTGCCGATGAGGTGTGTTATATGGGCGATGACCTGCCAGACCTGCCTGTGTTGCGCAAAGTGGGCCTCTCTTGTGCGCCTGCTGACGCCGTGCCCGAAGTGTTGTCGGTGGTGGATTTTACCTCGCCCCTCACCGGCGGCCATGGCTGTGTGCGCGATTTGCTGGAGCGGGTGATGAAAGCGCAGGATCGGTGGGTGGAGTTTTAGTCTGTTAGTCGTTAGTCTGTTAGTCGTTAGTCTGTTAGTTGTTAGTCGGTTAGTCCTTAGCGAACCTTAGCGGAACCTTAGCGTCCTTCGCGGGAAAGTCCTTCGTGGGAACGTCTTTTAGTCGGTTAGTCAGATTTTATGAACAGGATAAACATATTGGCGTTACCGCGTTTGTTGCGGCTTCCGAACCTGGCGTTGGTTTTCCTGAGCCAGTGGGTGCCTTATTGGCTGGTGTTGCGGCCGGCGCTGTTGGAAGCGGGGGCTGTTCCGGTGCTGAATGCAGACCGATTTGGCTGGATTGTTGCGGGCACGGTGGTAACTGCCCTGGCGGGGTACATCATCAATGATTATTACGACGCGGCCATTGACGCCGTGAACAAACCAGGTCGGGCGTACGTGGGGTCGGTACTGGCACCGGGCATGGTGTTGTTTGTGTATACTGCATTGGTGGTGGTGGTTTTCGGGATG
Source organism: Saprospiraceae bacterium (assembly GCA_049317805.1). Taxonomy (GTDB): domain Bacteria; phylum Bacteroidota; class Bacteroidia; order Chitinophagales; family Saprospiraceae; genus M3007. The sequence goes on along the minus strand of JBMOHO010000361.1, from coordinate 2,040 downwards.
GCGATTGTCATAGACCGCATTTTGCCCTTGCCCCACAACCACTGGCCGCTTTGGGTGTTTCCTGCTGTGTCGTTTGCTTTGTTTATATACGCCTGGCGTCTGAAATGCACGCCGTATATCGGCAACCTGCTGGTGGCCTTTTTGTGCGGCATTGTGCCGCTTATCCTGTTGTTGCCGGAAGAGCGCCCGCTTTGGCTTGCCGCTTTTCAGATGCCCGAGCGCATTGCCGAGGCGTATACACAAGTGTGGACGTACGCTTTGTTTGCGTTTTCCACCAACCTGTTTCGCGAACAGATCAAGGATTTGGAAGATGCACCGGGCGACGCCGCCTGCAAATGCCACACCTTGCCAGCCTTGCGCGGCGTCCGATTCGCTAAAATACCGACGGCGTTCACCGGGGTGCTGCTCATGGTGTTGTTTGGCTTGTTGCTGCACTTTTGGCATACCCGCCAAGCCTCGGGGTACCAGTGGTGGGCGGGCGTGTTGCTGCTGTTGCTCCCCGCCGCTGTGGCAACTGTTTTGGTAGCGCGTGGTTCCAGCCAACGGCATTTTGCCTGGGCTTCTGCGATGGTCAAATTAATGATGCTGGCGGGCCTTTTTTTGTTGTTGCCAATAGAACTGATTTTACGATGGATATCATGAATTTTCGCTTGTTTTTTGCAGCCCTGCTGCTGGTTTGCGCCTGCACCGCTCCGGCTCCGTCGGGCCCCCTGCCCATCCTGGGCAACCGCGATGTGGTGAATGGCGACACGATTTACCCAACCGTACGCGATTTTGCTTTTGTGGATCAAGACAGCCAGGTGGTCACCAACGCCACATTTCAAAACAAGGCGTATGTGGTGGACTTCTTTTTCATCCACTGCCCCACCATTTGCCCGAAAGTGAAAGCGAACGGCCTGCGGGTGTATGAAAAATACAAAAATGACCCGCGGGTGTTGTTGCTCTCGCATTCCATCGACACCCGCAACGACACGGTGCCGGCGCTGAAACGCCACGCCGAAAAATTGGGCATAGAAACCGCCCGCTGGCATCTGGTGACGGGCAACAAAGATTCCATTTACACCATTGCCGATGACTATTTTAGTGTGGCCACAGAAAATCCGGAAGCGCCAGGCGGTTTTGACCATTCGGGGCGACTGATCCTGGTAGACAAAAACAGGCATGTGCGCGCTTTTTGTGATGGCACCGACAGCGAAGATGTCGATCGGTTTATGCTGGATATCGACCGGTTGTTGAAGGAATATTGAACGGTTGTTTGGCGTCCTTTCGTGGATTTATTTCCTACAAATTGTGCCGCAATTTAATGTTTAAGTTTTTGTATGAAAATGTTTTATGGCTATAAATGGCTTTGTGTTGTGTTTTCGGGTGGGCTGTTTGGTGCTTTGCTGCTCACCGATTGCACCCAACAACCCAACACCGACGGCAAACGCTTGTACGCTGCCAACTGCGCCAATTGCCACCTCGACGACGGAAAAGGCCTGGGGGCGTTGATACCGCCCTTGGCCGGTTCGGATTACCTGGTCAAACACCGGGACGAACTGGCCTGCCTGCTGGTGCACGGGATCAAAGACACCATGTATGTCAATGGCCAAATGTACGCAGAAGCCATGCCTGGCGTGGAAACGCTCAGCCATATTGACGTGACCAACATCCTCAACTACATACAAAACGCCTGGGGCAATGCAAACGGCCGGGTTCAACCGGAGGACGTGCGACGCAGTCTGGATGCCTGTGACCATTATTAAGGTTAAGGGGGCGACACCGTTTACAGCCGTGTTTGTTCAGGTACTTGCGCATCATAAAAGTGCGGTTTGTGGATAGAAAAGATGAAGTGCTACACGCAGATGTGGCTCTTTTGCGTTAATGTTTTTTTCTCTTCACTAAATCCTGTTTCTATGCGTCTGCCAGCTTTGTTGCTTGCATTGTTTTTCGTTTTTTCCCATTTGAGCGCCGCCGAGACCAAAGTGGTTACCGGCGTGGTGTTGTTGAACGACGACGGTTCGGTGGGCGAAGTCCGGAAGCTGGTGCCGTCGGGTTCGT
>JBMOHO010000360.1:0-3519 GCA_049317805.1 Saprospiraceae bacterium | reverse complement strand
TTATGTTTTGTACGACGACAACTCGTTCAGCGGCGACAACCTGATGGTGCGCGTCACCCGCAGCAACAAACGCATAGAACTGAACATGAGCGGCAATACGCTCAAATACAACGTGCCGGTGCGCATGTGGATCAAACAAAACCTGCTCGTAGGCTCCGCCGAAGCAGAAGGCGAGCTCAACCTCGGCATGCGCACCACCTACCAGATCAATTCTGACTGGACGCTGCGCACCCAAACCAGCGTGGACTACCACGAATGGCTCCAAAAGCCGGTGTTGCGCACAGGTTTTGGCAACGTCAACATTGAGTCACTGGCCAACATCGCCCTCAACCAAAGCAAATCGTACATCACCCGCGAAATAGACAAGTACGTCAGCGAACGCTTCGGCTTCCGACAATACGTGGAAGAAGCCTGGAATGCCCTTCAAGCACCCATTTTACTCGATCCAACCTATCAAATGTGGGTAAAAACCACGCCCCAAACCATCGGCATGACGCCCATTCAAGCCGATTACAGGGCCATGCAGGCCAAAATAGGCGTAGAATGCATCAATGAAGTCACCTTTGGCGAAAAACCCACCTTCCGCCAAAACGCCAACCTGCCCAACCTCACGTTCCTGCCCGAAAATACACCCGATGATTTCAACGCCCGCATCATCACCGATGTGCCATTCGCGGAGGCCGAACGCTTGGCCAGACAATACGTGCTCGGTCAGGAGTTTACTTCCGGTAAATACAAAGTGAAGGTAGACGACCTTAAAATCTGGGGAAACAACGACAAATTGGTGGTCAACACCCTCTTGTCCGGCTCCTTCAACGGCAATATTTATTTTACCGGAAAACCAATATACAACAAGGACAAAAACCAGGTAGAAGTGGCGGACCTCGACTTTCACCTCGACACCAAAAACTTCCTGCACCAATCGGCTGCCTGGATGTTCTCCGGCCCCATCAAAAACCAGATGCGCAAAGCCATGGTTTTTCCCGTCAAAGAAAACATCGACTTCGCCAAACAAACCGCTCAGCAAACCCTAAGCCGCTACGAAATCCAGCCCGGTATTGTGCTCAGCGGCAACATCAACGACATCTCGGTAGACGACACCAAAGTCACACCCCAAGGCATCCTGGTGTACATTCTTGCCACGGGCACCTTGCGGGTGGATGTAAAAGGACTTTGAGTTTTTAGTTTTTAGTTTTGAGTTTTTAGTTTTGAGTTTTGAGTTTTTCGGCATTTCGGTAAGGCCTTAAAACGTGCCCAAAGAATTCCCTGTCACCCAACTCAAAACTCAAAACTCAAAACTCAATACTCAAAACTGATTACTCAGAACTGCTTTTTCCAAGGTTTAATGACCAGCCTGAGGCTTTGGTCGTACGTAAAGTAGTTCCAGACCCAGTTGATGAAGATGAACACTTTGTTTTTGGCACCCAGGATGGCAAACAAATGCACAAAAAGCCAGACAAACCAGGCGAAAGCGCCCTGGAAGCGCCAAAAAGGAAGGTCGACCACGGCACGGTTGCGTCCCACGGTGGCCATGGAGCCCAGATCGGTGTATTGAAATGGTTTAAGGGGACGGCCTTTTTCTAAGGCGATGAGGTTAGCAGACAAGCGTTTGGCCTGCTGGATGGCCACCTGCGCCACCTGAGGGTATCCTTTTGGAAACTTGTCGTCGGTTATGTGTGCCAAATCGCCGAGCACGAACACGTTGTTCACATCGGCTACCCGGTTGAAGGCATCTGTTTGAATGCGACCACCACGCACGTAGCTGTGCTCAGGCAGGCCCGGCAAGACATTTCCCGTGATGCCGGCCGCCCAGATCACCTTGTTGGTTTGCAACGTGGCACCGTTGGACATGGTGACCGTCTGGCCGTCGTAATCGGTTACAAAGGTATTGAGTTGGAGTTTTACGCCCAGATCAAGCAGGTACTTTTCGGCTTTCGCCGAGGCTTGGGGCGACATGGCGCTCAACAAACGGTCTTCGCCATGGATCAGGTGTATGTCTATTTCTTCCCGGTTCAGTTCGGCGTAATCTTTCCCGATGATGTGTTTTTTCATTTCCGCCAGCGAGCCCGCCACTTCTACGCCCGTGGCGCCGCCGCCCACCACCACGATGTCCAAATACGGTTGGCGTTGTGTGTAGTCAGTGGCAGTAGCCGCGCGTTCGTAGTCTTCAAAAATGTTGTTTCGGATAAACAGGGCTTCGCTGACCGATTTCATGGGAATGGCGTGCGTCCGTATGCGTTCGTTGCCATACCAGTTGGTGTCGGCTCCGGTGGCCAGTACCAGATAATCGTATCGCAAAGGGCCGATGCTGGTGTGTATTTCCTGCGTGGCAGCGTCAATGAGTTCCACTTCCGCCATGCGAACGGTTACATTTCGATTGTTTTGAAACAATTTGCGAAACGGAAAAACAATGCTCGACGGCTCCAGACCCGCCATGGCCACCTGATAAAACAAGGGTTGAAACTGGTGGTAATTGTTTTTGTCAATCAGCACGATCTGGAAATCATGGCGCGCCAATTTGCGGGCAAGGGTCAAGCCGGCAAATCCACCGCCGATGATGACCACGCGTTTTTGATCGGTATCTGAAATGTTGAAGGGCATAGTAAGTCGTTTTCAGGTGCAGGCGTATACTTTCTTTAAACGGGCTTCAAATGACAAAGTTTATAACTTTCAATTAATTTTGAAAAAAATGAAAATTTGTAAGTATAAAAATCGCAACTATTGAGCGCCCGCCTTCGGCGGCGCTCAACGATTAATTTCACCACAGATGACTCAGATTTACACAGATTATACCTGGATTGGGCGCTATTTTGAATGAAATTTGTGTTTAATCTGGGTAAATCTGAGTTTTCCGTGGTAAAAATTGCTTCGCCGCAGGCGAGTGCTAAACAGGTACAAAAAACTCCTTTTCCCCGGCAAAGGAGAAAAGGAGGTGAACAAGGTTTTTTAAACCAATGCCTTAAGCAACAAAAAGCAAAATGCCCACTCGAAATTCCGCATTCCGTATTCCGTATTCCGTATTCCGCATTCTATTTGCTGCCTCCGCCGATAAACGCCTGAACACCGATGTTCAGGCCGAAGTTGTTGTACGGATCATCTAAATACTGAAACTTCTGGTTGTCATACCCCAGAAATGCCTCCAAAGCCACGTTGTCGTTGAGGAAAAAGTCGACACCGGCACCCAGACCGAAGGTAAAATACGATTCAGCGTCAAAATTGGCAAATTTCTCGGTGCCAAAACCGATGCGGCCCTGACCAAAGAAACGCGCTGGGCCAGCGGCGGCGAAGTAATAACGCACAAAGGGCGTGAAGCCGAATGAAGTCTTGTCATTGAAACCACCTTTGGCACTTTGAGTTTCCTCCAGTAGCAGTTGGCCACCAACAGCGAGGTTGTCGATCACAAAATAGCCAACGTTCGGGCTTAAGGTAAACGTTGTGATGCCGTTTCCGTCAATCGATCGGTTGTTGAAACCGGCATTGCCGCCAATCAAGAAGCGACCCTGCTCGGTTTGGGACTGA
>JBMOHO010000359.1:0-3526 GCA_049317805.1 Saprospiraceae bacterium | reverse complement strand
GGATCGCTCCTACCGGCAAAAAATAGACAGGATTTACAGGATTCACAAGATCTACGAGATGCAAACCTACATCCTCAACAAAATCCTGTAAATCCCGAAAATCCTGTTCATCCTGTCCAAAAATATCCTGTCTAAAATAAACTCCGTATTCCGCATTCCGCCTATTCCGCATTCCCTTCAGGCTTGTCGGATCACCTCAATCACCCACTCCGTGGCAGGATTGTCGATGACAACATGGCTTGAACCGCCACCAAAAAGACCTACAAAAAAGACAATTACCCCAATGGCAATCAAAGCGCATCCGCCACCGCCACCTGCGGCGGCTCCACCGGCCCAGTAAAAAAGTGCGGCGGTGGTCACTGCTATGGCCGAATACAGCACACCAAAACATAAGAGCAACAGGCCGCCGAACAAGAGCCATTTTGACCAGTTGGAGCGTTTGTGGTGCGCTTCAATGCGGGAGACTTCCGACAATGCGATCGTTTTTTGGAGCGCGCCCATGTTTAAAGTAACAGATTCGGGCGTGATGTGTTGGAGTTTTCCTTTGAACATTTTTTCCGAATAGTCGGCCTCCCGGGTGTATACAATGACCGACTCGGCGTGTTTGAGTTTGCGTACAGTTTTTTTGACGGCGTGTTTAAACACCACTTTTTGAAAAGACGCCTGGCCTTGAACAGCGGGCAGTACAAACAGAAAAGCGACGAAGCACAAGGGTAAGAATCGCATGAAAAGGTTGTTTTTGTTTAGTGAAATTATTGGCACAAAGGTGCCGGGGCCACCAAGCCGTTTTATGGCGATGTATGAAGCGTTCGTATATTTTTTTATTTTATATTAATAATGCTTGGACGATAAGTCGAATCTGCCTTTTTGTCAGCCGGAGCACATTGGTACAGATTATGACACGAAGCCATTTCTGACCCGGTATAAAAACCTATCTTTGCAATCCCTAATCATCCCTTATTCCATAGCTCACGACGACGCACAACCCATGTTTGGATTCATAAAAAAACTCCTCGGCACAAAACAAGATCGCGACCTCAAGCAGTCGCAGCACCTTGTTGTCGAAATCAACGAACACTTCGAGCGTTTTCAATCGCTGACGCACGACGAATTGCGCCACAAAACGCAGGAATTTCGAGCTCGAATAGCCGACTACCTGAGTGATCTCGACGCGGAGATCCTTCAGGTGGAACAACAGGCCCGCGACACTGAGGACTTCAACGACAAGGATGCCCTGTTCAAGGAAGTGGATCAGTTGCGCAAAAATCGCGATAAAGCGCTCGAAGATGTCCTGCTCGATGTTTTACCAGAGGCGTTTGCCGTGGTGAAAGAAGCCAGCCGCCGCTTCACCACAACACCCGAAATGCGCATGCCGGCAACCGATCACGACCGCATGTTGGCCGCTCAACCCGGCAAAACATACGTGCGCATTGAAGGCGACGAGGCTGTATGGAAAAACGCATGGAAGGCAGCTGGTGGCGACATCACCTGGAACATGGTGCATTACGATGTGCAGCTCATCGGTGGTATGGTGCTGCACGAAGGCAAAATTGCGGAAATGGCCACCGGTGAGGGCAAAACCTTGGTAGCTACCCTGCCCGCGTACCTCAACGGGGTGGCGGGCGAAGGCGTGCACATGGTGACCGTAAACGACTACTTAGCCCGACGCGACCAGGAATGGGTGGGCCCTATTTATGAATTTCTGTTGCTTACGGTGGACTGCATCGACAAGTACCGCCCGCATTCGCCCGAACGCATTAAAGCGTATCAGTGCGACATTACTTTTGGCACCAACTCCGAATTTGGCTTCGATTACCTGCGCGACAACATGGTCATCAGTCCCGAAGAACTGGTACAGCGCAAACACCACTATGCCATTGTGGACGAAGTGGACTCCGTGCTCATCGACGATGCACGGACGCCCCTCATCATTTCCGGCCCTGTAACCCGTGGCGCTGAAGACCAGGAGTATGTAGATTTGAACCCCACAGTCCGGCGCTTGCTAGAGGAGCAAACCAAGTACGCTACCAAATTCCTCACCGAAGCCAAAAAGCTGTTTGCCGAAGGCAAAACCGGTTACGAAGAAGGACAGGCGGGCATGGCCCTGCTGCGCGCCCACCGCGCCCTGCCCAAAAACCGACCGCTCATCAAATTCCTGAGCGAAGAAGGCATGAAAGTGGCTCTGCAAAAAACAGACGATTTTTACATGCAGGAAAACAGCAAGCGCATGCCCGAAGTGGATCGCGAGCTGTTGTTTCACATCGACGAAAAAAACCGAAACGTTGAACTCACAGAGAAAGGCGTAGAGTTCCTTTCGCAGTTCAATAATGATGATAACTTTTTCATCCTGCCCGACATCGGCTCCGAACTGGTGAAAATAGACGTGACACCTGACCTCAGTCCGGAAGAAAAAATAGAGGCCAAAGAACGCTTGTCACAGGATTACGGGGTGAAAAGCCGCCGCGTACACGCCATCCAGCAGTTGCTGAAGGCGTACACGCTTTTTGAAAACGATAACGAGTATATTGTAGTAGACGGCGAGGTCAAAATTGTGGACGAGCAGACGGGCCGCGTCATGGAAGGCCGGCGCTATTCCGACGGGCTCCACCAGGCCATCGAAGCCAAGGAAAACGTGAAAGTGGGCGAAATCACTCAAACTTACGCCACCGTTACACTCCAGAACTATTTCCGCATGTACCACAAGTTGTCGGGCATGACCGGTACAGCCGAAACGGAAGCCAAAGAGCTCTGGGACATCTATAAACTTGACGTGGTGGTGATTCCCACCAACAGGTCCATCACCCGGAATGACCAGGACGACCTCGTGTTCAAAACTGCTCGCGAAAAGTACAACTCGGTCATTGAAGAAATCGTGAAAATGCGCGAAGCGGGCCGCCCAACGCTGGTGGGCACCACTTCAGTGGAAATTTCGGAGTTGCTGAGCCGCTTGTTGAAGTTGCGCGGCATAGACCACAATGTACTCAACGCCAAGCAGCACCAGCGCGAAGCCGAAATTGTGGCCGAAGCGGGCCAAGCCGGCAAGGTGACCATCGCCACCAACATGGCTGGCAGGGGTACCGACATCAAGCTCGGCCCCGGCGTGAAAGAAGCGGGCGGTTTGGCCATCATCGGCACCGAACGCCACGAAAGCCGACGCGTCGACCGCCAGTTGCGCGGCCGTGCAGGCCGCCAGGGCGACCCCGGCTCGTCCATGTTCTACGTGTCGCTGGAAGACAACCTCATGCGCCTGTTCCAAAGCGACCGCATTGCGGGGCTCATGGACCGCATGGGACACCAGGAAGGCGACGTGATTCAACACTCGATGGTGACCAAGTCCATCGAACGCGCCCAAAAGAAAATAGAAGAAAACAACTTTGGTACGCGCAAGCGCCTGTTGGAGTACGACGACGTGATGAACATCCAGCGCGAAGCCATCTACAAAAAACGCCGCAATGCCCTTTTTGGTGACCGGCTGGCGGTGGACATCAACAACGCATTTTTCTCCATCGCCTCCGAACTGGTGCAC
>JBMOHO010000358.1:0-3534 GCA_049317805.1 Saprospiraceae bacterium | reverse complement strand
CCCTCAATACGCATTTTTATTTGGCAAAGAAAGAAAATCTGTACAAGAAGCTGCTCCTAATAAATGAAAACCGACAGGTATCCGACAAATATTTTTTACCCGTTTTTTTAGTTAAAGTTTGCATATTAATTTAATATAAAATCCGGTGGATTTGTTCAAATTAGGGAAATGCTCGCCACCGCTGCATCGCTGTGGCGAGCATTTCCCTGTCTGTCTCATACAGCCGGTTAAAGGATGCACACAAAACCACCCAATACTTTACTCAAGGGCCGAATTTTGGCGCAGCCCCCAACCGCCATTATCGCAACACCGCCACCTTGCCGCTGCCAACACACCCGCCGCTTGTCTGTTGAATGCGGAAAAAATAAATGCCATTGGGCAACACGGCGTCGCCCACAAAAGCCTGTGCGCCCACAATCGGCGTTTCCAAAACCACTCGGCCGGTCAAATCAGTCAGTACAAACACACAGCCTTCGGTGTCTACGCCCCGGATGGTCAACATCGCTTCTGCGCTCAAGGGGTTGGGGTACACCAACGTTTCATTGAAGGCAAGGGGTAAACCTTCCGCTCTGGGCTTAGACTGGCTGGCTGCCCCCACCGGACAGTTGAATGTATTCAAATGCGTCTCTATATAGGCCCCCGACGACAACCGTGCAGCCGCCTGGATGTACCGCATGGATGCCTGAGCGGGCAATGCAAAGCGAAAAACGTCGGATTGGCCGTTGGCCAACGCGGAACCTTGCGGCTGAAAGCGGATGGAATAGAATGGAGAAAAGTTGGGGTTGCGCACCGCGTAGGCAAGCCCGTCGGGAGAAGTGTAGCCCGTTTGGTTCGTCGGTTCATCGGCGTACAGGCCTTTGGGTACCTGCAGGTAGAGGTATTTGACGGCGTCGGAGCAGTTGTTGGTCACCCGAATGTCGTACACCCAGTGCTGGTCGGCATCTTTGCTCACCTGGAGCACCTCAAAGCGCATGCAGCCGGATGTTTTGACGTCGCAGGGTGCCTGTGACGCCTCTTTTTCCACGCGGATGTTGAAACAACAGCTTTTGGACTGGCCACAGGCATCCGCCGCCTGAAAGCACAGCAGATGGTTGCCAGCGGTAAAATAGGCACCGCTTTCGTTGCCCGAAGTGCGGGACATTGCAATGCCCGGACAAGCGCAGTCTGAAAAAGCCACAGGCGCATCGTAGTCGACCACGATGGAGTCGACACCCGCGGGCATGGTGACCACGAGGTTGGCCGGACAAGTCAGGGCGAGGCTTCCGGGCACGGGGTCGCTAACATCGCGCAGGATGAGTGTGCGTGCGGTGTCGCAACCAGCCGTTGCGGGCAACAGCGAGTACAGCGTATCCGCCTGGGTGTACGCCTGTCCGTTGACCCACACGGTATCACCGGGACAAAAGGCGATCTCCTGCGTCAGTTCCGGCGCGGGCAGGTGCACGACGTGTATGGTGGCCAGGGTGTCGCAATCATCGGAAGTCGAGGGCAGGGTGAGGTATACCACCGTGGGTTGGCTGTACACCGAGTCGCCTATGGTGGCGCTTTCGCCGGGACAAATGCGGACAGTGTCGGATGTAGATGGTTGCGGAAGTTGGCAGATGTCGACTGCGGTAAAATCGATGGCAAACTCCGGGGTCAGCATGGTGTCCACAAACGGCTCATAATCTTCCAGCACGTAGCCCACTGTATCGGATTGTATCGGGAAGTTGATAGCGCCTTTATTGGGTCGGGTGATGGAGCAGCATCCGGCGGTCTCGCCTGTTGAGTTGATTTTTATCAGCAGAATGTCACCTGTACCTTTTGAGATACTTCCTACAGCAATAAAGTCCTCATCCGAAGTTTCTGTGATAAAATTAAACCCTTTATTGCCACTACCTGGTTGGTCATCTATTGGATAAAACTTTTTCCAGATGACTTCACCGTTGGCATCCAGTTTCATCAATAGGGTCAGATCTGAAGAGTAGATACTTGGCTGATTGGATTGTTTTTCATTGAGGCTTACAACAACTCCCCCATCTGAGGTGGTGTTAAATCGAAATAAATACAAACTCTGCCATAAAAAGTTTGGTTTATAAGCTTTGCACCAAATCACCTCTCCATTAGGTCGAAGCATTAGCAAGAAGTTTAAACCTGGATTATCTGGTGTGGCTAAACCAGATTTAGGAGCAGCATAACCCATAATTGCCAAGTTACCATCCACCGTAGGCCGTATGCCCGTTAAGCTAAAGCTCAGTGAGTATTGGCTATTTTCGTATTGCACAATGTGTTTAATAGCGCCTGTAGCAGGGTCTAATTGTATAAACACCGGAATGTCTCCATGCATCCCGCTTCCATACAACATGCTGTCTGTAGCATAATGTATGCTAAAATGCTGAACAATCGTGCTGTCGGGTGTTGCGCCAAGCATGAGGCGACGACTCCATAAAGTGGATCCATTTAAATCCACTTTAGTCAAAAAAGAGCCATAGTGCATAGCGGTAGAACCAAACGCCTCCAGTATGGTGCCAGACAGGTAATAGCCGTCTTTTGCAGACACTATTGGTGCGTTAGGTGATTCATAAAGGGGGTTTCGGCCAAGGTATTTTTGCCACAAGAGGTTGCCAGCACTGTCTGTGCGGACCAACCACCCATCGTATTTTGATTTTTTTGAAGTGCCGGTAATTCCATATGCTAAAATGCCTCCGTCATGGGTTTCCACAGCGGAAGTAAGTACTTCTTCTAACAAGCTGCCATAATTCTTTTGCCATCGGATTTCACCATTCTTGTCGGTGCAAAGGAGCATACCGTCTGTGTTGGAGGGGTTGAAATAAGGTCTCGCCCTACCGGCCAGGATAAACCCGTCATTGGTTTCTAAAGCCCACAATCCATCGTCATTATGCCCGCCAACATAGGCTTTTTGAAAAGTAGGCACTTGACAATAAAGGAAAAGTGGAAGCAGGTACAACAAGGTAAAGCACAAGGGTAGCAAACGTGTCATTTTAATTGATGTTAGAGGTTCAAAAAAGTTTCTGGCATACTTTATATAATCAAAAATTATGCCAAATATACTATTGATTGTCAATTATTAAAGTGCTAAATGAATGAGTCTGGCCAATACAAGTAGAGTGGCCATACCTAATACGATGGCCACTCTACAAATTCAGCTCAATGTTACAGAATTAGCTGTTCATCAGGGCGAGACAGAACAGTCGTTGTTCAGTGTGCATTGTGTATAGAGCTCATCTGGATTATAGTTCGTAAAGCCTGATGAAGTATAGCCCATATGACCCCGAGTTTCCCAATTGTTCCATGGATCAAGATGAAAATCGGGTACCATATCGCCCCAAAAGTCACTTACCCAGAAAGGTCCAGAATAGTTAGAGTAGGCAGAGTTGGGGTTTAATACGCAGGTATTAAATTCCACTGCATACCAGTGGGTGGTTAGCGGGGTATAGCCAGCCCATGTAATGTTTAACCCGCCAACATCTGTCGCTGTGACATAACTTCCGCTGCCCAGCGGTGTTCGGGCAAGTGTACTTTTGTTGATCAGTATGA
>JBMOHO010000357.1:0-3570 GCA_049317805.1 Saprospiraceae bacterium | reverse complement strand
ATCGGTTTTTCTTTCATGTATGCCTGAAAATTGGCATACACCCGGTTCATGCGCTCAATAAAAACCTTGTCCTGGATCAACGCATGCGCTTTTTCAATGCTCAGTTCATCCAGCAGGGCAACCGGGTTATAGTTGACCGACACAAATTTTTCAGGATCGATGGAACGGAACATTTCAATGGCTTCGTGCTGCCAAGACCACCAGAGGTTGTATGCCAGGTCGGTGAGCGGCTCCAGTTCAACAGGCAGCTTAGGCTCTATGTAAATGCGTTTCAGGCGTGCGCCCTGCTGCGTCAGGTTACCAATCATGGATCAAGAGTTGTTTTCCGGCCGTTTCGAGTTTTACCAGCCTTTGGGTTATAATATAGCGGACACGAAGGTAAGGTAAAACGACATAGTTCGTTTTGTTTCCCGCAAAAGCTAACATAAGGGTAAAGTTGGATGCGGTATTGCACAGACAAAGACCGCGAGTAGACGGCTCTGGCCTCATCGGGGTAAACGCGCTAATGCACTTTACCGGATGGTGCTTTTTTTGATGCTTTGGGACTGCTTGCCGGGCTGTGCTTTTTAGGCTGAATCATCATTTTATTGCCTGTTTTCAGTTTTCTCAAGTTTATTTCGGCCTCCAAATGGGTATGGATGTTGAAGTGAATGCTTTGCTGCTTCAAGTAAATATCGCAATCGTGCACGTACAGGCTTTGAACATCTACCCCCATTCTTTTCCCAATTTTTTTTCCTTTCCCGATGGCCTGTTCAATGACGAAAGGGAGTTTTTGAATGAGGGTATCCATGCCGAAAAACAGCACGGCACGCACCGAATCCCGGATCATATTGTGCAACAACATATCACCCGAATTGAGAACTGCACTGTTGGAATTTATCTGAAAATCAAAATGTTCAACCCAAATGGTTTGGTGTACAGCGTCGAAAACAGGCATTCCGTACACAATCAAATCGCCCTCTATGGATCCCGATGTTTTCATCAATACATGAAGGCCGTCATCCGAAGTGTACGCATTCAAACCTTCTATGGTAACGCTCATGCCACTTGCCTCAAAATGTTTTCCCTGCAACAAGCGCTGCAAATGCTGGTTAATTTCATCCATAGAAGAGTAGGCGTACACGTATACATCTGAATGCGCTGCCTGGCTGTTGTTGTTGTGAAACGAGGGCAACGCGGTATTTTCCAACCCCTGTGTGGTGTCTGTTACGATGGCTACCCTTGCAGAGATGGACGTGTAGCAAATGATTTCTTCGGGTTTGAGCACAATGTTGCCCGAAATGTCTTGAGGGGTGATCTGTAGCCAGGCCTGAGGGGCTACTTTATAAATGCGAATGGGCTTTTGCATGTCGTGCCACACCTTGCTCATGGGTTTGTGGAGCGAAACCGAACTGAATATTTTTTGATCCACAAGCTTGGTGAGCTTGTCTTCGTTTTCCGTGATGTATTGCTCAATTTTTTTGGTGAGGTCAAATTTGAGCAGGCCGGCATCCAGCATGGGGGTTTGTTTCCAGCGTATGCCGACGAGTTTTAAATGGGTAACCAGGTTCCAGTCGACGTCTAAATCCGCTTTCGTGCGCAGTTGAATGTCTAGGTAAGCGTCAAACGGTTTGATGGTTTTGGTAAGAAAATAAAGCCTCGATTGCAGGATGTCGGCCGAAAGATGGAGCGGGATGGTACACACCAGTTCGTCTCCATCTATGTCGATCCGGATGTTGCCGTCTTTGCGCATCACAATGTGCACGACGTCCTTTTCATTTTGTGTCGGATGGATGTCTGCCCTCAGAAATTCTCCGGTAATTTTCTCGTTGATGAACGCTTGAAATACCGGGAGGCTATATCGGACCGGTATATTGAAATGGGACATGGGAATGTCCACCGGTGTGGTATTGCCATCGCCCTGATTGTGAAAAGAAAGAGGAGGTCTTTCGGATCTTTCTCGACAGCTGCTCAGCGAGTAAGTGGCCCACATGCCCAATGCACACAAGAAAAAAAGCAATAGGCGGCCGATTGCCTGGTTTTTGTAATGGCAGATTGTAAAGGGGATGTAGCTCATCTTTCAGGCTGGAAAGATAAGTAAATTAATGCTAAATTCCTAAAAATGAGTCTGTTTTTACTAAATTAGGGCATCTAATACCTTAATGCTTATAGCGGGTATAAATCATGCTGATGGTTTCCGCCAGGGCCCTGTCTTTTGCCGTCACAGTGTTGCCCGCATCGTGGGTGGTGAGGTGGATGGTCACCTTGTTCCACACGTTGCTCCAGTTGGGGTGATGGTCTTGTTTTTCGGCATGAAACGCCACTTCCGTCATGAATGCGAAAGCCTGGGCAAAATCGATGAATTTGAATTCCGCCTCCAATTGGTTGTTGTTTTGGGTCCACATGGGTCTTAAGATTTAAACTCGAGTAAAAACTGTTGAATGGCGGCCTGAAAACCGGCTTCATCTTCCCGGTCGAAGGCTACTTCTACAGGCAACACGTACACGGGCAATTGGTTTTTCCAGATGAAGGGTTTGTGTGCCTCGAGGCGGGTGGCGTCTTTCTCGGTGGTCAGGATGAACTTGGAGGGGCCCTCCATGGCGTCGAAACGCTTGAGCGCAGTAAACAGGTCGCCCTCATCAAAATAATGGTGGTCGGCAAATTCGAGCGCCCGGGCCGATTGCACCTTGCCGCCGAGGTAATCCATCAGGTAGTCTGCATTGGCAATGGCGCTGAGCAAGAGCACCTTGTCGTCGGCAGCGAGTGGCCTGCGCTGGTCGGGCCGCAGCAGGTCATACGGTGTGCCGTATTGGTAGCGCGAAAAAAACACCTGCTGGCGCGGGAAAGGGTCAATTTCAGCAACCATGGCTTCCCGTTCATTGGCGTTCAGGGTGGTTGGGCATTTGGTGACCACAATCAGGTCGGCGCGTTGATAACCAGCGCGCCACTCCCGCAAGCGGCCGGCGGGCAGCAGCCAGTCGCGGGTGAAGGGCTTGCTGTATTCGGTGAGCAGGATGTTGAGGCCGGGTGTGACCTGCCGGTGCTGAAACGCGTCGTCGAGCAACACGCACTGCATGTCCGGATTGCGGCGCACCAGTTCCGGCACCCCAAACACGCGGCTTTCGCTCACGCTCACGGGGATGTTGGGGAATTTTCGTTTGAACTGCAGCGGCTCGTCGCCCACCATTTCCACCGTATCAATGATGCTCACCGCACGGTAGCCCTCGGTTTTGCGGCCGTACCCGCGGCTCAGCACCGACACCGATATATATTGGTCTAACCAACGCAACAAATATTCAATATGCGGGCTCTTGCCTGTTCCGCCCACCGTCAGGTTGCCCACCGACACGACGGGCAGGTCGAAACGCGTGCTGCGCAACACGCCTGTCCGGTACAAGGCGTTGCGCAGGGCGATGCCGAGGCCGTAGAGGAGGGCTAGGGGAGCTAGGAGGAAAGACATGTTGGGTTACCACGTAGCTTTTTTACCACTACAGGGGCACTAAGTTTTTTTACCACTAAGGCACTAAGAAACACTAAGGGGCACTAAGTTTTTTTACCACTAAGGCACTAAGAAACACTAAGGGGCACTAA
>JBMOHO010000356.1:0-3605 GCA_049317805.1 Saprospiraceae bacterium | reverse complement strand
TTTCATACACGCCTTTAAGTTGTGCTGCATATTCGACCACGTACCGTTCGTGGCCCGGACCTGCTAAAGCAATGGTGAAACCGATGATGCGTCGGCGCCCGTCGGTGCTGCCGGTAAATTGGCCGTTGCCTTCGGTTTTGTCTATGCCGATGCCCGGGATGTTTGCCTGGCAAACCAGTCTTAGTCCGTTGAGCGAGGGCGCCAGGCTGAGGTTAAATCCCAGTACGCGTTTGGCAGGATTAAAATGATCGCCGGTAAGCTTGTCGGTTTCCAGCGAGAGTTCAGCGCCATTAAACTGGATTTGTCCGCGTATTAACCCGGGTGTTGTGGGCTGGACAGGGGTGGTTTGGCCAGCACCAACGGCGGCTTTTATCGCTTTGCCGGCGTCGACGCGGCCATAACCATATAATGGACTGTGTCCGGCGTTGTCGTAATCGCCATTGTCTTTGTCTATTTGGTCGGTGGCCTCTTTGAGCATGATTTTGACCTGTTTTTGGGTCAGGTTAGGGTTAGCGGCCAACATGAGCGCCACCACGCCGGCTGCGCCCGGGCAGGCAGCCGAGGTGCCCCCGAAAGAATTGGTATAATCGCCACCGGTTGAGTAACCGAAAGCGCCGAGGCGGTCGGTGGTGCGAACGCCTTCTGTTTGGGGAGCGGGGTGGCTGAATTCCCGGTGGCCAAAATCAGAACTCGGAAAGCTGATCCAGACCGCGTCGCCGTAATCGCTGTACACGCATCGTTTGCTGTTGTCGTTGCAAGCCGCTACCGCAATCACGCCCGGGTGAGATGCATAACCATCTTTGTCTACAGATTCATTGCCGTTGCCTGCGGCAAAAAGCACCACGCAGCCTTTGCCATTGCGGCCTTTGCGGAGGGCGTATTCAATGGCCATGCGGGTGCTGTCGGGCAGGGGAACATATTGTTGGTGTGTGGCGTCGTTCAGATCCCACCAATCGCCGTCGACCGGCCCCCAGGAGCAGGAAATGACATCGGCACCGTGGTCGGCAGCCCAGGCAAAGGCATTGGCTTCCGACATGCTGCCCAGGCCGCTGTTGAGTCGGATGGGCATAAGTTTGGCTTCGGGGGCGGTGCCGGAAGCGCCTTTGTCCAGGCCGGAAGCACAGGCCATGCCTGCACATGCGGTGCCGTGTTTTTCGTCGTTGCGTTTCGGGCGGGGGTCCGAGCTGTTCAGGGTGGCATCATACGGGTGTACCACTTTTCCGGCAAACTCGGGGTGGTCAATATCGACTCCGTCGTCTATAACGGCGATGACGATGCCTTTTCCTTTGGTTGTTTTCCAGGCCGTTTCTACGTCTACATGGGCCCTTATTTTGTTGCCTCGAATAGAGGTCTCTGCCAGGTGCCACTGCATGGGATGGATGCCTTTGTGGCGGCGCTCCTGCACCAGTTCGGGGTGGCAGTACTCCACTTCCGGTTCCTGAAGGAGTTTTTCGGCGATATCGAAAACACCCAGACCAGTGCCTTCGGCAGCCTGCACGAAGTAGGCATTGTCTGCAAAGGCCAACTGGCTTTTGACGCGGAGTTGGTAGCGTTCCAGGATGGATTTGCAGGTTTCTTCCGGAGTATCTTCTTCGAATTGGACAAAAAAGTTTTCGGTGTACAGCACCGGTTGGCCGCTGGCGGCATCCTGAAGTACACGGCCGGCAAATCGAATTTCGTCTTCTGTTTTGAGTTCGCCCCGGGCCATGTCGCGCATGGAAATGGGGGTTCCTTCGGCCCGTTGATCGGGCATTTCATGTACAGTCACGCCGGACTCGGGGAACTTGAGTACTTCGGCACCACTTTGCAGTAATTCCCGGGTTTCCGGGCGCAGGGGCGTATCTTCCAGATCTCGGTTGTCTTTGGTTCGGACAACGATCATGTTTTCACTCTCCTGGAGTTCTTGTACACGGCCTTCTTTGCCGCCATAGCGTACGGTGTATGTTTTCATCTTGGTGGTTGGGTGTGATTATTTGTTGATTTGGTTATTTGGTTATTTGTTGATGGGGTGATTAGGGTTCGAGTTTGGCGAGGTCGTCGCCGGGAATAACGGCGGTCATAAACAAATAATTGTTGTTGCGTTGGTAGCGGACGTCTCTTTTTACCACTTCCAGGAATTTCAAGTGCCATTCATAGCGCATGCCCACGAGGCAGCCGGCGCTGTATTTGCCGATGGTTGCAGAGGCAAAGTTGGGTTGGGTAGAATGGTGGTTGATGCCAAACGAGTCGCCAATATCAATGGGGTCGTTGCTGTCCCGAAAACCATTTTTGTTTTTGTCGCGGTGGAGTCTGACATTGCCGCGTTGCACCAGTGCGGGCTGCCAGCCGCTGTGCCGGCCCGTTTGCCAGGCCTTGTACTGTCCAAAAGCGATGCGCGCTGCGCCATTGGGGTTGAGGGGGAACTGGGTGTAGTAGTCGCCCGGTTCGGTTGTGGCCTGGTCGTTGACCAGCAATTCCGGCATACCGGAAGGTTGTTTGATGCGGATGACGAGGCGTCTGTCGTTCCACTCATTGAAACGGTCGGCGTTGGGGCGTCCATCGGCATTCACGCCTTCGATGTACACAATGTTGTACATGTTGGGGCTTCTGCCAATCCAGTAACCTTTTCGAGACATGTATCGGAGTACCCGTTTGGCAAAACGCGTCGCTGTGGAGTCACTCTGCGCATTTTGGGCCATCACGGGCAAAAAAGTCATTGGATTGACGGAGTAAAGGCGTCGAAGCTGCTCGCTGGTCACATAGGTGTCGTGGTATTTCAGCCCGGCCATGCGGCAGAATTCAAAAAACGCATTGCGGGTATTGAGGCCTATGGCTCCATCTGCCTTTGCAACGGGACCAAATGGTTTGGTAGTAGAACCGTCTACGACGGGGTCGAGCAGGCCCAGGTCACAGAGGCGTACTTGCATTTCGATGGCCGGGGTTCGCATGGCCGGTTGCTTGAAGTCGTCCCACGGCGTATTGCGGCCAATGCTGATCAGCGTTTGAATGTTGGTTGTCATGTTTTCTTATTGGTTTTGGGGATGTGCTCAAAAACTTATGGGTTGTCGAAACGGGCGCTCAGGTCGTCAAACGGGTTGACTTCGTTGGGGATATTGGTTGGGGGGAGGAAATCTGTGGGAGGAGAGGGCATCTGGTTCGATCGGGAGTTACCGGCCGCGGGTTGGGCAGGCACATCGTAGATGGAGCCAGAACCTGCGGGTGTATCATAACCGGAACCTGGTGTAGAAGGGTAATAGGGCGGAGCAGCAGCAGGGGCAGGCGAGTTGATGTACACACTGGTGGGCGCAGCTCCGGCACCCCGTACATTGACGATGCTCTTGAGGAGGTCAAACCAAAAGGACGAACCGAGTGTAATGGAAATGGCGGTGGTGAGCCAGCCTGCTGCATGATAAATCCACCAGGTCTGATCCACCGGGCTCCAGTCGACCTGGCTCCAGCCGATGCCCAGGGGCGATTCAAGTACGGCAATGTTGTTGGTAACCAGAGATGACACTTTTTCTTTGGCTTCCAGTGTACTTGCGGATTGAGTCATTAAACCCTGCCCACCGCTTTGTGCAAAGCTGTTGGCAGCGTCTGCAAGGGTGCTGGTAAAAGCGGTATTGACA
>JBMOHO010000355.1:0-3636 GCA_049317805.1 Saprospiraceae bacterium | reverse complement strand
CTAGATAGTCGAATTGTTCTAGAAACTCCCCTTATGTGGATCGATAAAGCTGCAACGTGGTTGTTAGCAGAACAACTTGGGGGGGGCAAATTGATAGACCTTGTTCGTACTGATACTCACACCTGCTACATGGGTGACCGGACACAACTGCATGATTGGGGGTATGGATGCAACTCATGTCCATCATGTGAGTTACGTCGAATTGGATATGAAAACTACATAAGGAAACCAACATGACCTACAGCGTGAAAGAAATCTTTTACACACTCCAAGGTGAAGGGTTGCGTGCAGGTCGCCCATCTGTCTTTTGTAGATTTGCAGGATGTAATCTTTGGACCGGTCGTGAAGAAGATAGAAGCTCAGCTATTTGTAGATTTTGTGACACTGATTTCGTTGGTACTGACGGAACCCTTGGAGGAAAATTTTCCACAGCAGGGGAACTTGCAGATTTGATAGCCAAGCAATGGCCACATGAAAAGGATGAAAAGTATGTTGTTTTAACTGGTGGTGAACCACTTCTTCAAGTTGATATTGCTCTAGTTGATGCACTTCACAAGAGGAAGTTTGAAATTGCAGTTGAAACAAATGGAACTATTTCCGCTCCGCCAGGTATTGATTGGATTTGCGTGAGTCCTAAATCAGGATCGGACTGGATACAGAAAACGGGTCATGAGTTAAAACTTGTTTTCCCTCAAGAGGGACTTCTTCCAATGGATGTTCAAACCAATGGTTTCGATCACTATTTATTACAGCCAATGGATAACGTACTTCAGAAGATAAACACCATCAAAGCAATCGAGTACTGCCAATCTAACCCTAAATGGAGATTGTCAGTTCAGACACATAAGTTCTTGGAAATCAGATGATGAACCCACCTACAAACGTATTCGAACTCTCACAGCGTTTTTACTTTGAAGCAGCGCAACAGTTGTTTTTTACCGAAAATGAAACCAACTCCGAGCGCATCTGGGGACAACCCAACGCCTCGCCTTACGTCAAAGACGCTTTCCATACCGCGCTGATCGGCGGACAAACGGGCATCATGGAAGGCAAAACATCGGGCACCAAATTTGCGCCGGTGTATCAACTGCACTTGGATGCGGGCGCGTCACAAACCTTTTCGTTCCGGTTATCCAAAGCGCCACTGCAGGAACCCTTTGGTGCCGAGTTTGCCAAGACATTCAAGCTGCGCCAGGCCGAAGCGGATGTTTTTTATAAACAGTGGTTGCCAGCAGGAGCCGACGCCGATGCCGCCAACATCCAGCGCCAGGCGTTTGCGGGCATGCTGTGGTCCAAACAGTACTACAACATTGACATGCCCCGCTGGATCAATGGCGATCCGGGCCAGGCGGCACCGCCCGCAGCACGCAAGACCGGGAGAAACAGCCACTGGATGTCATTGAACAACGAGGACATCATATCCATGCCCGACAAGTGGGAATACCCGTGGTATGCAGCCTGGGATCTGGCCTTCCATTGTGTGCCCTTGGCCATGATCGATTCCGGCTTTGCCAAAGCGCAACTGCTGCTGTTTCTGCGGGAGTGGTACATGCACCCCAACGGCCAGCTTCCCGCATACGAATGGGCGTTTGGCGACGTGAATCCGCCCGTGCACGCCTGGGCTTGCCTGCAAGTGTACAAGCTGGAGAAAAAAGCGGGCAAACCGGGCGATGTCGATTTCCTCAAGCGCGCTTTTCAAAAACTGCTCATCAACTTTACCTGGTGGGTCAACCGCAAAGACCACAAAGGCAACAACGTGTTTGAGGGCGGCTTCCTGGGGTTAGACAACATCGGGGTGTTCGATCGCAGCAACCAAATACCCGGCGGCGGCTACCTGGAGCAGGCAGACGGCACGGCCTGGATGGCCATGTACAGCCTCAACATGCTGGAAATGGCCCTCGAAATTGCACAGCACGACGCCACGTTTGAAGACGTGGCCACCAAATTTTTCGAGCATTTCATCTACATCGCCGAGAGCCTCAACCGCATCGGCCAGGATTGGACGGGTGCCTGGGATGAGCAGGATGGTTTCTTTTACGACATCGTGGCCCTGCCCGACGGCTCGTATGTGCCTGTAAAAGTGCGGTCGCTGGTGGGCTTATCCACGCTGTTTGCCGCTTATGTACTGCCCAAAGCCTATTTGGATAAACTTCCCGATTTCAGCCGCCGTTTGCGCTGGTTCCAGCGCTACCGCTTGGACAACGGCCAATATTTAGTGCTGGAGGAAGACCCCCAAAGCGGAGACATATTGCTGTCGCTCATACCCATGCAGCGCCTCCAACGCCTGTTGCATGCCATGCTCGACGAACAGGAGTTTTTGTCGCCCGGCGGCATTCGGTCATTATCCAAAATACACGAACAGGGTTATCACGTACAGATTGCCGGTCAGGACTTCGGTTTGCGCTACGAACCCGCAGAGGGCCACAGCGGCTTGTTTGGTGGCAACTCCAACTGGCGCGGACCCGTATGGATGCCCATGAATTTCCTGCTGGTGCAGGCCCTGCACACATACGATCGTTTTTACCAAAACGAGTGCAAAACGGCATTCCCCACAGGCAGCGGTCACGAGCTTCGGCTGGCCGAAGTGGCCGAACAATTGGCAAAACGCCTCATCGGCATGTTCCGCATGGATGATTCCGGCGCAAGACCCATCAATGGACACGATCCCTTGTACCACACCGACCCGTATTTCAAAGACTTGGTGCTCTTCTACGAGTATTTCCACGGTGACACCTCCCGCGGGGTGGGGGCGGGCCACCAAACGGGCTGGACCGGCCTGGTGGCGAAGCTGATTGCCGACCTGTGAGTTGGAACCCATGCCGACGTGCATGTATCCTGTTTTCATTTTACATCATTAATGTCCCAAGTACATGATTATTTCTTCCAACGGTCGCGCCGACTTCAATGAAATGAGCAGCAAAGAATGGATTGTTACCAATGGCATTGGCGGCTACGCCTCTTCCAGTGTGGTGGGGGCCAATACGCGCCGCTACCACGGGTTGCTGGTGGCGGCGCTCAATGCACCCACCGACCGCAACGTACTGGTCAGCAAAATGGAAGAGTCCATATTGTTCAACAGAGGCAGCGTGGTGAGCTTGTCGAGCAACCAGTTTCCGGGCGTCGTGCATCCAAATGGCTGGCAGTACTTCAAGTTTTTCCAACGGAGGCCATTTCCCGCCATGAAATTTGAGGCAAACGACTGCCACCTGCTCAAAACGGTATTTATGGTGTATGGCTCCAACACTACCGTGGTTGAATACGAAAACACCGGGGAAAATCCGTACTTCCTGCGCTTGACGCCCTTTCTCGTGGCCAGGGATTACCACTCCATGTTTCGCGAAAATCCGGCGTTTGATTTCCGGATACAGCCCAAAAACAGCCATTACGGGGTGTATCCGCGTTCAGGCCAGCAACCCCTGTTTTTCCGGTTTACCCGAGGCTCCTGGACAGACAGCCGCGCCTGGTACCGCAACTACGAATACGTGCGGGAGCAGGAGCGGGGCTTGGACTACCGCGAGGACACCTTTGCCGTAGGTTACGTGGACGCATTGCTGCAGCCTGGCGAAAAAATCTATTGGGTGTTTTCCACCGATGAAGATGCCATGAAAGCCGATCCGGAACTGTTGAAGCTGTCGG
>JBMOHO010000354.1:0-3645 GCA_049317805.1 Saprospiraceae bacterium | reverse complement strand
CAAATCCACAAAAAAAAATAGTGGTAAGGAAACCAGCCCAACCCCCCGACGGGCCGGTTCCTGTACCACATGAAAAGCCCATTGGCCTTTTTTTCGTCCCGGTTCAACCGGACATATATCCCTTTTCAAGTACTGTGCCAGTTTTACATGGACAAATGTTAAAATGTAAAAGACATTTTGGCAGACGCAATGGGCATGGCATGGGCTTTGACACGGTTTGAGCAAATTATTTAACCCAAACTGTCTAATTTCACATGGCAAAAGGAACTATCTCGGTTCAAACGGAAAATATTTTTCCCATCATCAAAAAATTCCTCTACTCCGATCACGAAATTTTTCTGCGTGAATTGGTATCCAATGCGGTCGATGCGTCTACCAAATTGCAAATAATGGCCAACAGAGGGGAAGTTAGCGGCGAAATTGGCGACCTCACCATCCAGATCATGGCTGATCCGGAAAACCATACCATTACAATTCGTGATCACGGAATTGGCATGACCGAAGACGAGGTACTGCGCTACCTCAACCAGATCGCCTTCAGCTCGGCCACCGAATTCCTGGAAAAATACCAGGACAGCGGCATCATCGGCCACTTCGGCCTCGGCTTCTACTCGGCGTTTATGGTGGCCGACAAAGTGGAGGTGCGCACCCGCTCCTGGCAACCCGATGCGCCGGCGGTTTCCTGGACTTGCGAAGGCTCTCCGGAATATACCCTCGAAACCATTGAAAAAGCCGACCGCGGCACCGATATTATCCTCCACCTCAACGAGGAAAACAAGGACTTCGCCGAGCGTTTCAAGCTCCAGGGACTGCTCGAAAAATACTGCCGCTTCCTGCCCATCCCCATTCAATTTGGCACCAAAACCGAGTATGAAATGGAAGGCGAAGGCGACGACGCCAAAGAGGTGTCGCACGAAGTGCCCAACATCGTCAACGAAACCCACCCGCTTTGGAAGAAAATGCCTTCCGAACTCAAAGATGCGGACTACCTGAAATTCTACCGCGAGCTGTACCCGATGTCGCCCGAACCCATGTTCTGGATTCACCTGAACATCGATTACCCCTTCAACCTCACGGGCGTGCTCTATTTTCCAAAACTGGGCAACGCAGTGGAATCCACGCGCAATAAAATTTTCCTGTACAGCAACCAGGTGTATGTCACGGACGACGTGCGCAACATCGTGCCCGAATGGCTCCAACTCCTCCACGGCGTCATTGATTCGCCCGACATCCCCCTCAACGTGTCGCGCTCCTACCTCCAAAGCGACGCCAACGTCAAAAAAATCAATACCCACATCACCAAAAAAGTGGGCGACAAGCTGCAGGAACTCTTCAAAAATGACCGCGAAGCTTTTGAAGACAAGTGGCCCGACCTCGGCGTGTTTGTCAAATACGGCATGATTTCCGACGATGACTTCCAAAAACGCGCCATGCACTTCGCCCTCCTCGAAAACACCAAAGCCCAACGGTTTCTGCTCGAGGATTACAAGGAAAAAATCAAAGCCAACCAGACGGATAAACACAACAAGATTGTTTGCATCTACACCAGCGACCCACACGGACAGGACGTGCTCATCAAAGCCGCCGACAACCGCGGGTACGACGTGCTGGTGCTGGGCGGCGTGCTCGACAACCACTGGATGCAACACCTGGAGTACCGCAGCGAGCTTGGGCTGGTTTTTGTCCGAATCGATTCTGACACCCTGGATAAATTGGTGCAAAAAGACGACAAGCGCGACTCCGTGCTCAGCGAATCCGAAGAAAAAACAATTAAGGAGCTGTTTGTCAAAGCCGCCGCTGCCGATTCCGGCGCACAGGTTGAGCTGGACGCCGGTGCCCCCGATGATCTTCCGGTGCACATCACGCGTCCAGAATTCATGCGCCGCATGCGCGAAATGCAAAACCTGCACAGCATGGGCCTCGGTGAACTGCCCGACAGCTATAATGTGGTGGTGAATACCAACCACCCCGTCATTGCGCAAACCATCCTGAAAGCGGAGGGAGCGGTACAGGCAGACCTGAGCGCTTACCTCCTTCAACTGGCGCTGCTCCAGCAAGGCATGCTCCGTGGCGAGGCATTGACCCGTTTTGTGCACAAAAGCATCGCCAACATCCAACCGTAACATGCGCTACAAACTCACGATTGAATACGACGGCACACGATACGCGGGCTGGCAAATGCAAAAAAACGCCCGTACCATACAAGGCGAGCTGATCAGTGCCCTCAAGCAAGTGCTGGGGGCAGAAGACATAGAGCTGTATGGCGCAGGACGTACCGATGCGGGGGTGCATGCGCGCGGACAGGTGGCCCACCTTGAAGCGCCGGAAATTAAGTTGCCCTTGGCACAAATTAAGCTAAAAATCAACGACTTGTTGTTTCACGACATCAACGTCCTCGATATAGAAAAAGCCACGCCCCGGTTCCACGCGCGTTTCGACGCCGTGAGCCGCGAATACCTGTACCTCATTTCCAAACGCCGCGACGCCTTCGGGAAAAAATACGTGTGGTGGGTGCGTGACCCGCTCAACGTAGACGCCATGCGCGCCGCCGCAGAGATGCTTCAGGGCTTCCACGACTTCCGCTCTTTTGGCGAATCAGAAGACCCAAAGAAATCTACGGAGGTCGACCTTACATTAGTCGACATCACCGAGGACGAAGACAAAATATACATCCTGATTCAAGGCTCGCATTTCCTTTGGAAGATGGTGCGGCGCATCATCGGGGTGCTGGTCGAAGTGGGCCGCGGCAACATGACCGAGGAGCAGGTAGACGGTTTCTTGATGGAATACTCCCGCGAACCGGCGCGGTTCACCGCTCCGCCGTCGGGGTTGTTTTTGCAGGGGGTGGAATACGCTTGAGGGAAGTTGGTGCGGCCTTTAATGTGGACGTTTACAGCAACAACTCCCGCCCTCTCCAGGTCGAAATCGAGCGTCTTCAGCTCAAATATCCTTTTTCTACCGACCAAAGAGTCTTTGAACTTTTCATCCATGTAAAATGCGCTGCTGCCTGTTACCACTAATTTAATGCGTTCGCGATACTCGTCGTACAACAACTTCAAGAAATGCGTTTTGAAAATATCGGATAAATTCAATATTTTTTTTAAAAAAATCCGATATTTTTATTTTTTAACCATTATCAGGTGTCCTTCGCAAGTGTACAGAGTGTTTTGTGCCGCCGGTGGCGTCCTTGTGCATAATCCGGCGCGGTGCAGGCGCTCACCGGACGCACCACCCTGCGGCGTTTGCTGGATGCGCAGGGTGGATTGCGGAAAATGAAGTTTATTTGATGCGGCTGTGAGGGCGGTTAAGTATCATTAGGTTGTTTGGCGACATAGGCCTCATTTTGCATAATAAATTTTTTCAAGTGCTTGATTGAATATTTGCTTAGCCGTAATTTGCAGCGTTAAACTGCTTGTTACGAGTGAAGGACATATGCCCAGATGTGAACAGTGAGGCGTTGTCCAAACCGAGACAGCCAGTGAAAAAGGTTGACGGACATAGCCAGCATAAACACAACTAACGTCGAAGTAAAAGACGCAATGCGGGGTTTACTTCGACGCTAGTTGCGTTTATGCGGTAGTTCCCTGCAAAAAAAGATAAAAAACGCACATGATGCCAAGTCAGTAAACCATCAAAAACAACCAA
>JBMOHO010000353.1:0-3658 GCA_049317805.1 Saprospiraceae bacterium | reverse complement strand
AAAACCTGCAAGCGCATGAATGACTCCATCTGCTAAACTTTGTGTTTATTTGCGGATCAATTGAACCATTCGTTTGCGTTATGGCCTTCAGATACCCTTTAACCCTACTATCGGTCATGCTTTGTCTGTGCGCCTGCAAGAATACGCCGGGCGCATCCGGCCATGGCAAAGCGCAGGAAGAACCCGCCCTCATTGCCGAAAAACCCCTGTTGAAATTGCTCCAACCCGATGAAACCGGCATCTCTTTTCAAAACCGGATCATTGAAACGTACGAAAACAACATCACCACCAACATCAACATATATAACGGTGGCGGAGTGGCTGTGCTGGATGTGAACAACGATAACCTGCCAGACCTCTACTTCATTGGTGCCAACGGCCCCAATGCCCTCTACCTGAACAAAGGCAACCTGCAATTTCAAGACATCACCGAATCCGCACACGTCGCCTCTGCCGAAGGATTCGAAACGGCCGCAACCGCCGTAGACATCAACGCCGACGGATACCTTGATATATATGTGTGCAGGGCCGGGCCAGACATTGATGATCTGCGCCGCAACCAACTATACGTCAACAACGGCGATCTTACTTTTACCGAAAAAGCCGCCGAATACGGGCTGAATGACATCAGCGCGTCTACCGGTGCCAATTTTTTTGATTACGACAACGACGGTGACCTGGACCTCTACCTCCTCAATTACCCCACCCAGGGCATTTACACCAATAAAATAGAGGCCAAACTGGGGGACGACAACCAATACCATCCTGTGCTCACCCCGCACAATGAATATGACACCGACCGCTTTTACCGCAACGACGGCGGCCGGTTCACCGATGTGTCTCAACAAGCCGGCATCTGGAACCTCGGATATGGATTGAGTGCGTCGGTCACCGACATCAATGCCGACGGATGGATTGATGTGTACGTAGCCAATGACTTTGTTCAGCCAGACCGCCTGTACATCAACAACAAAAATGGTACGTTCACTGACCAGATAGCGCAATATTTTCGCCACAGTTCGCAACATACGATGGGGACTGACCTGTCAGACTTTGACAACGACGGACTGGTGGACTTGTTCGCGGTGGATATGCTGGGCGACAAAAACCGCAGGCGAAAATCTTTTCAGTCCAGCAACAGCCAAAGCAGTTACATCGCCTTAACCCAAAACGGGTATTTTGAACCCGTCGTGCGCAACGTCTTGCAACGCAACAATGGAAACGGCACATTCAGCGACATCGGTTGTGTGGCTGGCGTATACAAAACTGACTGGTCTTGGAGCGGCCTGATGTTCGACATGGACAACAACGGCCTGCGCGACCTGCACGTGACCAATGGTTATCGCCGCGATGTGACCAACCGGGACTTCATCGACTTCGAAATTCCGGAAATACACAAAGCGGGTGGCAATGGCAAGTATTTACGCGATATTTATCCGGACATAAACGATTTTTTGAATCGCATACCCAGCTACAAACCGCTCAACTATTGTTTTACAAACGCAGGCAATTGGTCGTTTGAAAACATGAACAGCAAGTGGATGTCCATGCAACCATCGTGGTCTTGTGGCGCTGCCTGGGCCGATTTGGACTTAGACGGCGACCTGGACCTCGTGGTCAACAATCTTGAACAGCCCGCTTTTGTTTACCAAAACCTGTCTCGACAAGAAAACAACCACCATTACCTCCAGATCG
Organism: Saprospiraceae bacterium; assembly: GCA_049317805.1. Classification (GTDB taxonomy): domain Bacteria; phylum Bacteroidota; class Bacteroidia; order Chitinophagales; family Saprospiraceae; genus M3007. The sequence goes on along the minus strand of JBMOHO010000353.1, from coordinate 1,963 downwards.
TTTTTCAAGGGCATAAACCCAACCCTTTTGCGGTAGGCACCTCTGTGCGCATCGAATACGACCACGGCAAAGTGCAGTACTACGAGCATTTCCCTTCCAGGGGCATTTTCTCTTCGGTGGAGCACCTGACCCATTTCGGGCTTGGCGATTGCTCGGTGGTTGACCGGCTGGTTGTGCGCTGGCCCGACGGCAAAACCCAAACCCTGACGAATGTCGCCGCCGATACCCGCCTCACGCTGAAGCAAAAAGACGCCACCGGCTACACGGCTTCTTTGCAGATGCAAGACCGGGCAAGCCCATATTTTGAAGACCGCAGCGCCGCCGCAGGCATCGGGTATGTACACCAGGAAAACGAGTTCAACGACTTTGAGGCTTTCCCCCTGCTCCCCTGGTCAAATACCGACCTCGGACCGCTCATGGCAGTCGGCGACGTCAATGGCGACGGCCTGCAGGATGTGTTTGCAGGCAACAGCTTTGACCAGCCTGCAGGCCTGTACGCCCAACAACCCAATGGCGCCTTCAAAAGCCTGTCTGCGGCGCTTTGGGAGCAGGAAAAAGCATTTGAAGACCATGGCAGTTTGTTTTTCGACGCCGACATGGACGGAGACCTTGACTTGCTGGTGATGAGCGGGGGTCCCGAAGCGAAACCGGATGTGGCCAAAATGGCGTGGGTTAACCGGCTGTACATCAATATGGACGGCAAAGGCACCTTTGCCAAAGCCCCCAACGTGTTGCCTGATTTTGGCGGAAACCTCGCCCTCCGCTGCCTGGCCATTGACTATGACCGCGACGGCGACAACGACCTGATTTGCGGCGGGCGTATTTTGCCAGGGCAATGGCCGCTCATTCCGCGCAGTTTTTTGCTGCGCAACGACCGCAATCGCTTCACCGACGTAACGCACGAACTGGCACCCGACCTGGAGCGCTGCGGGATGATCACCGACCTTGCCGTGGCCAACATCGACAACGACCCCGATCCCGAACTGATTGTGGTGGGTGAATGGATGCCCGTCAGCATTTTTCAATGGCAAAACGGTAAATTCGCGAATGCCACCCACCAGTTTGGACTGGACAAAACCAACGGGCTCTGGTACCGTTTGGGCCTTGCCGATCTGGATGGCGATGGCGATCTGGACCTGATCACCGGGAATATAGGGCTGAATACCCGTTTGACTGCATCTGCCGACGGCCCGCTGAAAAGTTACACCAAAGATTACGACGGAAACGGCGCGCTTGATCCCATTTTGTCTTACTTTGAAGACGGCAAAGAGTATCCACTCTACCAAAAAGAAGTGCTGAACCGCCAAATGCCCGTGCTGAAAAAGCGTTTGTTGTATGCAAAAGATTACTGCCTGGCTACTGTAGATAAAATTTGGCCCCGCAAAGACCTGGAATCCGGGCATGTAACTGCCGCGTACATGCTGGAGAGTTGCTGGTGGGAAAATCGCAATGGCGCTTTTGTGCGGCATGTGCTTCCCATTCAGGCACAGGTTTCGCCCGTGCAAGGCATACTGGTGGCCGATGTGAATGGCGACGCGCTTGCCGACCTGGTGCTGGCGGGCAACAAATACCGTCTCGAAGTGGAAACAAACCGCTGCGACAGCGGCAACGGATGTGTGCTGATCGGCGACGGAAAAGGAGGTTTCACCTGGCTGAACAACACCCGGCACGGCTTTTGGGCCATGCGGGAGGCCAGGGATTTAGCCATGCTTCACAATCCGGCCGGAAAACCTTATGTCGTAGTTTCCAACAATAATGGCCCTTTGCAGGTTTTTCAACTGAATAATCTGCACGGTAAGCCCTTGCAATAAACTGCTTTCTTTAACGACCCATTCCATGAACACAAGCACTTTTACATACGGCTTTTTCACCTTGCTAATCGCCTTTGTTTTGTTTCAATGCAAAAGCAAAGAAGCGGGTATAGGCATTGATAATCAACACGGTGAGGAACCCGCGCAGATTG
>JBMOHO010000352.1:0-3662 GCA_049317805.1 Saprospiraceae bacterium | reverse complement strand
ACTACACAACCCGAAAGTCAGGGACAAGAACCTTGTGTTTCACCGTTCAGTTTGTGTAGGCCCCTACGGGGTGACACGCTTATCGCGTGGGGTTTACTTCACCCAGTGCCCGCTTGTTTTACCGGCGGGTGTAAGCACCTTCCAGACGTAGACACCCTTGGGCAAGTCAGCCAGATCGTTCATCGAAAATACAGATTCCCCCGAGGCCAATTCCACCATCTGCATGCGTAGCATGCGTCCGAATCCGTCGGTGAGCATCAGTCTTGCCTTTTGAGGCGCATTGGAAGTGATGCGAAATTGCAGGCGGTCGGTGCCTGGGTTGGGAAATACGTTTGCCTCCAGTTTGCCGCTGGCAGAAATGCCGTTTGACAGGCCCGTAGAGGAGAAATTGCGCAGTACCTGTTGTTGAAATACCAGTTCGCGGGCATCCTTTGACCAGGCGACATTCTCCAACACCGCATCGTCTAACTGCAGCAAAGTATTGTTTTCCGCATCGCCCGTGGATTGCAACACGTTAAAGGTGAGGTAGAACAATACATCTCCATTTTGAACGACGTCTTCGGGTTGCGAAAAGTCGCTCAGCCACACCACCCGAATTTCGCCTGCCTCAGCTTTGGTCAGGCCAAAACAATCGCCGTTGAGGCCAATCAATTCACCCTGCGATGGACCAATCAATTGCAGCACAGCGGCATCAAAGCGCAATCCCAACTGAAAGGCTTCCAGCGCGGTTTCCCCTTCATACGTGACTGGAATGGTCACAGTCGATTGTTTTTTCGCAGCAGGCACAGCGAACGACAGCGGCACAACGGGACGGTCTGCCGGTTTGGATGATGCAATCACGCTGTTGTTCACATCGCCCACTTTGATGCCTACAAATGCGGGTGGCGTGGTTCCGACGATCAATTCAGCCGTTTCGGGAAACGAAGTTTGAAAGGGGTTAACAGGATCTGGAAATGCAAACGCTTTGTCCACAAAGCGCCAGGAAGTGTTGCCGGGAAAATCATTGTAAATGCCCAAGATTAGTTTCCTTACTTCTACAATGTCAAATGTGGTGATAGAACCGCTTTTATTCGCATCGGCAGCAATCATCTTATAAGGGCTTTGCAATGGCTGCAAGCCCAGAATATGCTTTGAGATAAGCACCAGGTCAAGTGTAGATACCCCATTGAGCGGGTTGTCATCTTTGTATGGGGTTACGGTGTATTCATCACAATCGGTACAGGCACAAAACTGGTACTTTCCGATGTTGTTGGTCAGGTCATCCAACGTGCAGGGAGTCATGCAATTGCCGTTGCTGTTATCCCCAGCGAGGGTAACGTCCACATGTTCAACACCGGCGTCCATTTCTGTGGCTATGGTACCGGTCAAGTCGCTTGAGTTGATTCTGCTCCAATCGGATTGGGCGTAAAAAGGAACGCATCCGTTTTGTGTATCATCTACTTGTACAAGCAAGCGTTCCAGCGTAACATTGTTGATGCTGCCTGCGCCTGTAAAGGTAATTTTCAGGAAGGCGTCGTTGTTGGTGTTAAAATTCATACTGATACCTGCGCTGTTGCATTGAAGAATTTTCAGCTTTTTATTGGCATTGTCAATATCATAACAATTGGCATACTGTCCTAAGCAGGTAGGAAAGGTTGGACAATTCCAACCGTCACTAAAGTCCACGCTGGATATTGCTAAACTGCCATCCCATTCAAATTTTAATGTAAATTCAAGGTAATCATACACCCATTGCGCGTTGTTGCCCGATACAAAACCCGCTTTTACATAAGGGGCACACCCATCATTGCCGCCTAGGAGCTTAAACTGGTAAATATCAAGCCCGGCGCCGCACAACAGATCGCCAACTGTAGGCCCAAATGTTTTTGAAGTGGTGCTTAAGGGAACGATTGTACAGTTACTCTTGGTTTTGATCCGGCTTTTCAAGGCATCCGTCAACGACAGCGTGCCCGTCCACCGTTGGTTGATTGGCGAACTCGGGCCTGCCGCAATGGTTGTTATTTTGTAAGTCCCCCCGGCTGGTATCGTAATGGCAGTAGGGAAGTCAACCACAAAATTCAAGTCGTACACACGTTCCCCCTGTACATTAATGCTTTTGCGTACTTGTGGTTGCCAAGTTGAAAAAATCAAATCTGGAAGCACTGCATTAACTACTAATTGGGCAGTGAATTCCACATAACCAACTTCAATGCTTTGAAGGCCGTTGTTTACTAGCTCTATATCGGTATTGATTACATCACCACCTGTAGTAGGATCAGCCAGGCGCAACAACACGTCGGCATTCGGTGTGCCTAGGGCCGGAAGTGAAGGAGACGGAACGGTGTAGTTGAAAATGCCGTTTGATGCATTGTCTTGACAGATCGTAATGGGTGGAACCTCATCGGAATTAGGGCCGAGGTCACAATCACCAGTTTCACTAAATGTTTCGTATAATATGCCGTCGCATTCCAGGTTGATGGTTTCTCCCGGGCGGGCTTGTACCACTACGGGGAACATTTTGGCATAATAACAAACTTTGCCCGATGGACAACCTGGCGCTCCGGTAGGAGTCGTTGTCGAAAAAAGGATCTGGGCGCCTTGCTCGCCACACTCGGCAGGTGGTATGCCCATCATGCCCGTCTCATTGAAGAAGTTGATGCTCGCCAGCGCATCATCAGCTTTAAACAGGACTTTTTCCGCCAAATCCCAACCCGTGCCGGAAGAACCGGAAGAAGCGCTGCCAAGGCATTTCGATGAGGCATCGTTGTCAATTCTTGAAAAACCTGTTTGTGGGGTACGGTTTAACTTCACCCTCACGTCTAATTTTCGGTAATTCAGGTAAAAGTCAGGATAGGAAGGCTGGCCCGTATTTGACTCTTCGTACACCAAATACATCTGGTAAGTGACCTGATGAAAGGGATCTACGTCACCGCATCCGGCAGTACCAATGCTTGGACATCCAGGAGGCGTGTACGTTGGTTCGCGAACGATGATCAACCGAAGGCTGTTGCAGTCGGTTAATGGGTAGCAGTTCTGCGATTTCAGGCTTAAAGCCGAAAGCATAAGCAGCATGGTGAGGAGAGCGAGGCGCGGGCTTGAGCTGGTGCTACCAGACATTACCCCCCCCCCCCGCAGGACGGAGAAAGAAGAAAAATTGTTTTCCATAATCGATTTATGTGTTTGGGTGAAGAAATCATCTGGGGTGGATTATAATCTTACAAAGCTATGTACTGTTTTTGGAGTAGTCAAGTTAATTTTTGGTGAAGTTTGACTGAGCCATATCATTTTTTCTTGGAAAGCAACTCCAAATCTTGCAGTTTCCGGCCAAAAACATCGTCCACCGCCAACTTCAGAAAATCGTCTTGCAAACCCAGCACCCGCAGCACATTAAAGTAGGCACCTATAGAAACGCTGGATTTGCCTTTTTCAATAAAGTAAAGCGTGGAACGGTCAATACCGGCGCGCTCCGACACCTGCATGGTGGTGAGCCTGCGCCGTTTGCGGGCCAGTTTGATCTGTTCTCCGACCTGGGCCAGCATTTGCTGATGACGGGGGAAAAGCACAAGTTGTTTGGTTTTCATAGAAATGTTGAATATTTTCCACAAAAATACAATATCTGTTGATAATGTACAACAATATTTTTATTCAACAAATCAAATCTAATAAAATTAGGCTTTCTACTC
>JBMOHO010000351.1:0-3674 GCA_049317805.1 Saprospiraceae bacterium | reverse complement strand
GAAGTGTTCGGCGTTCCAGGTAAAGCAGCGGAAGCCGTCCATATAGTCGATGTCCAAATAAATGGCGTCGCAGGGTATTTGCAGGCTGCGGAAGGTGGCAGCTATTTCGCGCACCCGTCCCTCGGGGTAGTAGCTCCAGCGGCACTGGTGGTAGCCGAGCGCCCACATGGGCGGCAGCGCGTGGGCACCGGTAAGGCGTGCGTAGGCTTGTGCCACGCCGGTGGCGGTGGCAGCGCTGAAAAAATAATAATTCAGTTCTCCGCCTTCCGCGCCGAAGTGCACCGTTTGGTCGGCTGCGGTGTTGAAGTCGAAAAACGAGCGGAACGAATTGTCGAGGAAAATGCCGTAATGCAGGCCCTGGTGCAGCCCGAAAAACACCGGTATGGCGCGGTATAGCGGGTCGGTGTCGGGCGAAAAGCCGAACGCGTCGGTGCACCAGTTTTCAAAACGGCGGCCATGCAGGTTGGCCTCGCAGGGTTTATCGCCGAGGCCGTAGTACACCTCGTTGGGACGGCTTCGGAGTTGCGTGCGCAGGTCGCACCAGCCCTTGAGCACGGTGCGTTTGGCGGTGTAGCCGTCGGCGTCCTCGCAGAGCAGGCGGTCATCGGCGTCGAAAAAACGGAGGCGGAGCCCTTCTTTGGCCACCACGGCCTGGAGGGCGCCGGTGCTGAGCACGTACTCGTGTTCGTTTTCGGTGAGGGTGGCTATGGGTATTTGGGGCCGATAAGCGGGGTCTAAGGCATAGGAATGGTCTGGGAAAAACTGTCCGTCGGGACTGTAGCGCAGGCGCAGGGTATCGGGCGCCACCACTTGCAGGCGGAGGGCCACGCCGTTGCGGCAGCGGAGTTCGTAGGCGTCGTCGCGCCAATGCACGTCGGCCACGCGGTCGGGGCGGCGCCACTCATACACGTCGTCGTAGCGCATGCTCACGTCCGCCTCTTCGAAGGGGATTTCAGCGGGCGGCGGCGGCGCTTCCGGCTCTGCAACGGGCACGGCATCTGTTTCGGCGGGAAGGATGGACTCGGGCAACGCTTCCTCGGGTGGCAATTCGCGCTTTTTCATGGTAGCATGCAAAGGTAGTCACTTGGGTTGCGAATATGATTGTCTTATGAGTATATTCGCAGGACGAGTAAAACCCATTGTACATTTAAAAAATTAAAATTTAAAAATTTAAACCGCAAAACCGCAAAACCGCAAAACCGCATAACCGTAAAACCGCAAAACCGCAAAACCGCAAAATGTAAAACCGCAAAAGTTTGGGGGCTTGTAATGGGGCTAAATGGAGTCGTTCAAGAAGCGGTGGAATGAGTGCTTAGATTTGGATGGTCGCTCCGCCGGTGCAGTTGGCGAGGACGCCAACTGCGGCAAAAAAGAATTGCTTTTAGGTTTTTGCGATCTCTGGACTTTTGCGGTTTTGCGGTTTACATTTTTTTTTATTTAAAAAATGGCAACCATACCAGCGGCAAAACCGCGTATCGTTACAATAATACACGTTTTGGTGACAATGTGGCATTCCGGGCAATGCACGAGCCTGCACCTTTGTGCTCAAGCAACAGGGCCGTATGTCCTGTATGTGATGCTCTGATTTTCACCCTTTTTCAACCAAAAATGTGATTCTAATGAAAACATGTAATGCATGCCTGTTGGCGGCCCTTATCGTGGGCACCTTCTTCACCGCTGTACAACACAGCAACGCCCAGTCCGGAGGCACCAAACCGGAACTCGTGATGTATCGTTTCAACGGCGGCCCTGGCGGTTCACCGGCCCCAGTGGTTGCAGGCGACCTGGTGGGCACCCTGCGCTGGAGAGGCCTCACCGCCATCGGCAGCATCCGCAGCGGCGCAAGCATCGAGTCTGTCGCCAAACAAGTGTCGCCCGGTTTCATCAGCGCCAACCTGGTGTTCCGCACCACCACCGCGGCAACAACGCCCTTTGAACCCATCCCGCGCATGATCATCACCGAAACGGGTCGAGTAGGCATCGACGAAATGGATCCCCAGTACAACCTGCACGTGAAAGGCAACACCCACACCACGGGTAATTTTTACGGACGCATCCACTTTGACAAAAACCAAACGACCAACGCCGCGCCAAACAGCTACATTGATGAGGCGTATTTCGAACTGAAAGACCGGTCGGTACTCACCGGCGGACTCGCGCTGCCAGCCACCTCCGGCACGCAAGGCGGCGTACTCACGCTGGGCCCCGGCGGTACAGCCTTTGACCACCAGCTTTTCTTCGGCGAAACAGGCATCTGGAGCCGCTACAAAACCGGCAACGCCGGCGACTGGAGCGCTGCAAACTGGAACAAACTGTTGTCGGCTGCCGACATCAGCGGCACGCCCAACCGCCTCGCCCGCTTCCTGCCTCCAAACGACCCGTCGAGCACCCTCGGCAACAGCCAGCTGTACGACAATGGCGTGAACGTAGTGGTGGGTGGCAGCGCCGCGCCGTTTACCGCCGCGCCCGCATTTAATGCCGCTTATGCCTTGACGGTGAACGGTTTATCCGGAAATGCAGCTTCGGTAAACGGCAACGCCCGGGTAGACGGCCTGTTGAGCCTCAACAACACGGCACCCAACGATGCTTTGGTGGTAAACGGTACATCTACATACTGGGGAAACGCCGTGTTCAACGGCAATGTGGGCCTGGGTACGGCACCTTCGGCTACAGATCGGTTAGACGTGTCGGGCAGTACGCTGCTGCGGAACAACGCGCAAATCAATGGGAATTTGGGTTTGGGATCAGCGCCCTCGGCTACAGATCGGTTGGAAGTGTCGGGTACGGCTCACTTCAGCGGTCAAACACGGGTTGACGGCAAACTGTTGGTGGGCAGTCCTGTTTTGCCGGTACAAGGCAATCATGAACTGTACGTAAACGGCAGCATCATCGCCGAAGAAATCAAAGTCGAGTTGCAGGGCAATTGGCCGGATTACGTGTTTGAAACAAATTATCCGCTGATGCCTCTGGCGGAGGTTGAAGAGTTTGTTCAGGTGCACAAGCATTTGCCCGGGGTGCCTTCCATGTCGGAAATCGCTCAAGAAGGCGGTTTCGAATTGGGTGACATGAACCGCCGCCTGCTTGAAAAAGTGGAAGAATTGACGCTGTATCTCTTCGAACAACAAAAACAAATTGATGTCCTCCAAAAGGAAATCAACGACCTCAAAAAATAAGGCCATGATAAACAACCCAAAAATATTGGCATTCTGCGCCTTTTTTGCTTTGCTGTCGCCGCACTTATACGCCCAAACCGTTTTTGAGGGTTTTGTGGACGGAGAGGTTTACGTACAGGTGAAGGCTGATTTTCGAATGGAGACCCGCTTCCATTCCCCGGAATTAGACTACAAAAGACACCTCACTTTTTTGACATTGTTTGAGTCCCGATTTGGCATTGAAAAGGCGCAAAGCAGTTTTTATTTTGCCCAAACAGAGCAGTTGCGTCGAACCTTCAGGGTTCGGTTCAGCAAAATGCAGCTGGTGGAAGAACTGATTGAAGCACTCAATGGACGTCCGGAAGTGGAATTTGCAGAGAAAATACCCTTGGTAAGCACCTACCATACCCCAAATGATTTGGGCGCAGACAACATTGCGCCTGGGCAGTATGCGCTGCACCTCACGCAAGCACAAGATGCCTGGACAATTGACCGAGGAAATCCGGCAGTCGTAGTAGCAAT
>JBMOHO010000350.1:0-3681 GCA_049317805.1 Saprospiraceae bacterium | reverse complement strand
TACTGACTCCTAAACTTATCGGCTATCTCTGCTTTCTAACCCATTATTCGCATTATTATCAAAATTAGAACTTGTTCAGAAATAAATTCCTGAACAAGCTCTAAACTAAGGGTAATTACTTGTTGTTTAACAACCCAAAAATGAAAGGTTTAGAAGCAATAAGGTTATTGCTATGTCGCAATCTAATGCATCTGTACAAGAGCAACTTGTGCAGACAGTGATTCCTTGGCAATGGCCGCAATACCAACAACGATCCGTTTCAGATTTCGAAGGATTGGATGTAGTCTCTGAGCTGGCGCCAAGAGGCCCATTTGATTGTGCAACGGATAAATTCAATTCTACCTCCTTCGAAAAAGGGGTTTCAATAGAATTAGAGGAGTAACCCCATGTGCACAAGCACATAAAGGTCAGCAAAAACAATAACTGTTTCATTTTTTGTGATTTTTGTGAATTTTTTTGTGATCCCCAGTTTAATCAGCAAGCTCGGGGGTTACCTGCCGATGCAAACGTTTACGCCACAAAGTTCATTAGCTTTTTTTGCACACCACCCGATCAAATTCAATCATAATCGATCAAATTCGATCATAACCGATCACGCCAATTTGTCGTCTTGATCCGCGCCATCATCAAGGCTGTCCAGCGCCTTTTTAATGGCTTCTTGCGCAGCCGGACTCAACAACCCTTTAGGGACTTTTAATTTTAAGTTCTTGACTTTTCGGACAAATGTTGGATAGGACATGCCCAACTCTTCTGCAAATCGGTTACGGGTTTTAAATTGTTCCATTGGTTTTTGGGTTGATGGAATCAAAAAAAGTGGTTCATCTTTTCAGTCCCCAAACCCGGCACTTGGAAGCCAAAGCATAGCAACAGAACAATCGGTACTAAAGCGGTGTGGGGAGTGTGCGGCTTCACCAACAGTGCACATAACCAGCTTGTGCAAGCCGCCGATTTTGCGGGGGGGGGCAGAGATATCAGCCCCTCAAAATGAGGCACATAAGTTAAAATCAGCATATTTAAACAAGGTTGATTACGTGTATATATCGACTTTGCAAATCTAAGCGTTTTGCTACTGCCACACAACAGACAAATCAAAAAAAATTTGCCGCCAGTTGACATAACCGATTCTTTCACCCGCCAAATGTCTAATCCAATGATCATTCTGCTCGTCTTGCTCGTCCTTGTTCTTGCCTTCGGCAGCCGCCTGCTGAAAGAAGCCTGATGCATTAGTTTTCCCGGTCCAGCAGCGCGCCCACGGCATCGCGGAGCGCCTGTTTGCGGGCCTCGGGGGCCGAAACCGCGTCGAGCCGGTCAAACGCCAACTGCCGAAACTGGTCTTTTTCGTCGGCTATGCGCGCCGGAATGTCGTTGCGGTCAAACAACGCCCGCACCGCCGCTATTTTGGCATCGGGCTCGTCTGAGGGAGCGCTCAGCCAATGCTCCAGTTCGGCCTGGTCGGCGGCCGATGCCGATTCCATGACTTTGAGTGCCAGCAGCGTTTTTTTGTTTTGCAAAATGTCGCCGCCCACCTGTTTGCCAAACTTGGCCGGATCGCCGTAGGTGTCCAGCAGGTCGTCTTGAATCTGAAACGCAATACCCGCCAGGCAGCCAAACTGGTACAGCGCAGCGGCGTCTTCTGAAGAGGCGCGGGCGCACAAGGCGCCCATTTCGAGGGCCCCGCCGAGCAGCACGGCCGTTTTCAGCTCAATCATTTGCAAGTATTCATCTACGCCCACGTCGGTTCGGGTTTCAAAATTCAGGTCCAACTGCTGGCCTTCGCACACCCCGATGGCCACGCGGTTGAACGCGTCGAGCAGCTTGGGGATCACCGGTTCGTCAGCAAAAGCCGCAAGGTGTTTGTACGCCTGAATGAGCAGGGCGTCGCCGCTGAGGATGGCCGTGGTGGTGTTCCAATGGGTGTGCACGGTGGGTTTGCCCCGGCGTAGGGGGGCGGCGTCCATGATGTCGTCGTGCATCAGCGAAAAATTGTGGAACAATTCCACCGCCCAGGCCACAGGCAACGCGGCGTCCACATCGTTGCCAAACAATTCGTAGGCCATGAGGGCCAGGGCGGGTCGCAGGCGTTTGCCGCCCAGATCCAACATGTAAATGCAGGGTTCGTACAGTCCTGATGGTTCATTAGGGAAAGGGTGCGCTTCGGTGTATGCTTGTATGCGAACTAACAGTTCAGGGAGGGACGACATTTGAAATAGCTGGTTTTAAGTCACGTTCAGAATCTGCGGTAAAATTGGCGCTAATTTTTGGAATGGCGCACTACTCTTCTGTTTCTGTGACCCGCACAAAGGCTCCAACGCGCGGTGCCGGCATGTCGCTGTCGAACCCTTTGACTGCTTTCCAAAGCACTTCATTGAACAGGCGCTCTGGCACGGCGTCAAATTGCACAAGATTAAAGGTTTCAGACAGGCGCGTCCATTCGTTGTCTACCGCCGCATTTCGCTCGTCGAGGTTTACGAGGTTTGGTTTCAACACATAAGCACGCGTGTCGGGTTTGTCGGTAAAACAGCGCCACATGGGCGTAGCGGCCGCGTCGTACTGACTCATGGGCGGCAGACCCAGAATGAGCTCCATGGTGCGCAGCACCGAGGACGTGGAGTACATGGTGTGGTCTATCAATCCGCGTTTCACGTGCGGCCCGGCCACAAAACAGATGCTGCGGTGGGCGTCCACGTGGTCGGCACCGTTTTGGGCGTCGTCTTCGAGGATAAACACCACACTTTCCTGCCAAACGGGGCTTTTAGACAGGTGTTCGATCACCATGCCCACGCCCAGGTCGTTGTCGGCCACTGCTGCAAAAGGCGAATAGGCGCCCTTGCGCAGGCCGCTGGTGTGGTCGTTGCCCATGCGGATGCTGTTGAAACGCGGCAATTGGCCTATGGCGAGCAGCGAGTCAAAATCCTGGGCCCAGATGCGGGCCCGCGTGGTGTCCTGTATTTCGAGGCTGTACGACGGATACGGCACGCAATAGTGGTCTCTCACGGTGGCAATGCTGGGCTTGCTGTCCCACACAAATTCGCCGTACGTGCGGTAGCTCACCGAGTGGCGCTTGCAGTTGTCCCAGAAATAGCCGCCTTTGGGGTGGGCCATCAGGCCGCCTTCAAAGTCGTAACTGCCGCCGCGGCCGCCGTACGAAGTGGGCCATTTTTTCTCCACATAGTCGTTGGCATAAGCGCCCATGCTCCAGTTGTGCCCGTCGGCGCTCACTTCGGCGTCTACGTAAAAATTGTCGAGCAACACGAATTCGCGCGCCAGGGCGTGTTGGTTGGGGGTTATTTTTTCGGGAAACAGGCATAGTGCGGGGTCGCCGTTGCCTTCTGGCATGTCGCCCAGTACCTGGTCATAAGTTCGGTTTTCCTTGATGATGTAAAACACGTATTTGATCGGCGACGGTTCGCCCACCCGCATGGGAATGGGGTTGCCGGGCTGGCCGCCGGGGGTCAGTTCTTTTTCTTTGGTGTACGGCGTGTTGCTGTACACCTGTTTGGCGTACTGGAGCAATGCGGGCTCGTCGGGCGACGGTATGACGCCCAGGGTACCCTGCATCAGGCTGCCGATGTATTGCACGTTGGGGTTTTCCCGGCGCGATTTGAGCGGGTTTGGCCCGTCCGGATTGGCCAAACTGCCCAGGCCCTTGCCGTTGGCTACGTAAATGTTGTTGCCCAGGCA
>JBMOHO010000349.1:0-3715 GCA_049317805.1 Saprospiraceae bacterium | reverse complement strand
GGGGTGTAAATTTCACGGGATAGCTATGGCCATTGGATTCATGCAACAACGCCGCCTTCGGCGGGTTTTTTTGACCACAGAGGATGGGGGGTTAAGGGAGGTTTTGCCGCCTGCGGCGGGTTTTTTTTTGACCGCAGAGGAGGGGAGGTTAAGGGAGGTTTTTGCCGCCTTCGGCGGTTTTTGACCACAGAGGAGGTATAAATCCCGGTAAGCATCACCACCCACCACCAGGCATTTGGCAAACGCCCAAACGCCCATTCCGTATTCCGTATTCCGCATTCCGTATTCCGTATTCCGCATTCCGTATTCCGCATTCCGCCTTCCGCATTTTCGTACAAAACCGACAAAACCAATAGATGTCAGGCTTTGTTGGCTTTTGAGTGCACAGCATACAAAACCCAAGCCATGAGACACTCTTATAACCTGCTGTTTGTATTTCCAATTTTTCTGTTGTTTTTTGATGCCAAACTGCCTGAATCGAAGGGCGTTTCGGGGCCATTTTTGTACGCCATGTCTTCCAGTCCCGGGCCGGTGTACAAACCGTGGTGACGGCTTTGTTTGTCGGTACGCCGCCATTTACGCTCACGTACAGCAGCCCCGCAGGCGTACAAACACAAACGTTTTCGAATGCCAACAGCAGTTTCAACGTCTGTTTACCAGGCAATTCGCCACCGGGCAATTTTTTGGTTCAGGCCACCGTGTTGACGGATGCCTTTTGCGCGTGTCAGTGATGCCCCACAGATGAGCGGTGTAAAGAATGTGTTCGTGGGAGATTTTTTTGTCAGGCAAATCTTTTCCGTCGTTTCTTAATAGTAGAATTTTTTACCTTTGTTTGACCCTTTTGATGATTCAAAAACTTAAAAAATCAACCATGAAACAATCATTGCTCCACCTGTTTTTTCTTGCCCTTGCTCTGTCTTCCCATTTTGCTGCTGTTGCTCAAAAGGTAGAGACCATTGAAAAAAAATGCAAAGGCTTGGAGTACGACAAACGCATCCGCATTGCCGTCGGCAGCTTTAAAACCACTACAAACCCTGCTTACGGGCAGTTTGCCGGCGAGTTGCAAACCATGCTCAGCAACGCCCTGGTGATGACCGACTGCTACCAGGTGCTGGCGGGCACCAACAGCAACATTATGTCGGACATGCAGGATGAAAAGGAATTCCAACGCAGTGACGATGTGGACCAAGATGCTGCGCTGCTCGACGGCAAAATGCTGGGTGCACAAATCATTATCACCGGCGAAATCACTGAATTTGCCGAAGGCAAACAAGGCTTCACCGTAGCAGGCGTCAGCACCAGCAAAAACACCGCTAAAGTAGGCTTCATCCTCCAAATTGCCAATCCGCAAACGCGGCAAATCCTGTTTTCGGAATCCGTCAACACCGACGCCATTTCGCTGGGCGGCTTCAGCGGGGTGCGTTTTTTCGGCCTGCCCGCCATCGGCAGTTTCAAAACCAAAGCCATGGCAGACGCCGTGGAAAAAGCCATCATCAAGTCGGTAGAGTTCATCGTGGAGAAAAAAGACCAGATGCCCGCCATGCCTGGCAGCAACGCAGGTGGCGACGTGGTGTCGGTCATCAAAATCAACAACATTGATTATGCCGGTCTGGGCGAGCTGACCAACAGCGTGAAAAGCAACCCCAAGGTGAAAGACGCCGTCAAAAAGCTGTCGGAAGGCGCGGGCACCATTAAAGTAACGCACGCGGGCACGTTGGAAGATTTGGCCGATTACTTGTTGAGCAGTGCAAAAGGATACGAAATTGTGACGGTCGAAAAGGGGCAGGTGGTGCTGCGCAAGAAATAGGCGCTGAAATGGTGAAGGTGCCGGGTTGACGGTCAATCCTTTTCCGATAGCCTGCTGTTTGGCATGGAAACGCCAAACTCCGTCCTCTGGGGTACGTCCAGATACGGATATACAATTTTAGACAAATACAGGCCTTGCGGGTGGGCACCGGTGATGGTGCGGGGTGTCTGTTTATCGCGCAAATGGTGTTCAAACGCCTCTACACTCATTTGCCCGGTGCCCACTTCCAATAAACGCCCCACAATGATGCGGATCATGCCGGTGAGGAATCGGTTGGCACTGATTTGAAAATGCAGGCGTTCGCCGTTTGCACTCACCACTAATTGGGCCGCGTTGACCCTGCAAATGGTGTGCTCAAATTTATCAGGCGATCTGCAAAACGCGTAGTAGTCGTCGTACTGAGGCAGCAAATCCACCGCAGCCTGCATGCGTTCCAGATCAAGCGCCCCATCGGGATAATAAGCGCTTCTCCCTGCCAAAAACGGGTCTTTGCGCCGGTGGATGAAGTAATCATAGGTGCGCTGCACAGCGTCGAAGCGGGCGTGCGCGTTGTGGTGCATCGGCAGGATGTCAAAAATGGCGATGTCGGGCGGCAGGTTGCGGTTGAGGCGCGACAGGAGGTCGAAATCGTACGTGTCTTCCAGGTCAACGTGAAAAAAATACTGGCTGGCGTGCACCTGTGCATCTGTGCGGCCACAACCGTAAATGGTGACCGGCGTTTTCAACACTTTGCCCAGTACGCCCTCTATGACTTCCTGCACCCCCACAGCCGATTGTTGCCGCTGCCAGCCGTGGTATTGAAGTCCGTTGAAGGCGATATGGAAGAAAAACCGTTTGATATGCAGCGGCCAAAGGTAGAGGCTTTTCAGATCAATTCGTGGATGTGGGCTTTCAGGTTGTGGACTATTTTGGCGAGCGGCAAGTCGTTTTCATCGTCGCCAAAAGGTTCTTCAATTTCTTCGGCAATGATCTCCAGGCTGGCCAGCACATAAAAAATAAACACCACAATGGGCACCACCAAATAACCCAATTCGAACACGAAGCCTAAGGGCAGGGTAATGAAGTAAACAAACAGGAATTTTCTGATGAAACTGCTGTACGAGTACGGGATGGGTGTATTTCGGATGCGTTCGCAGGCACCACAAATGTCGGTGAACGACAGCAATTCGCCGTTGATGCTGAGCAGTTGTTCGGTGTTTAATATGCCCTCCTGGTGCAGTTGACCGATGTGGCGATACATCAACGCAGCCATTTGGTTGGGCATGTGCTTGCTGCGGTCCAACCGAAGTTGTACTTCCTCAGGCAGGTTATCAAATAAATCAATACGAGTGGCTTCATCGCCCAGGTGGTCTTTCAGCACTTCCGCATAGGCCGGTATGGCCGTGCGAAAAAAATCGCGGTCCGGATGCCCCTCCGGCAACATGACGGACAATTTCATGGCGAGGTTTCGGCTGTTGTTCACGAGGCTGCCCCACAGTTTGCGCCCCTCCCACCAGCGTTCGTACGCCGTGTTGGTGCGGAAAACCAGCAAAAACGAAATGACGAACCCCAAAAGGGTGTGCATGATGCTCACATTGTGCAGGTGGCTGTCATCGCTCAATTGCCACACTTCTATTTCCAACCAGGCCACTAACCATGAATACAGGCCCACCGCCAGCATAACCGGAAACAGCCGCCGGGTGGTGTCGGATTTGTGAAACTTGAAAATAAAGGAGTACCAATCTTGGGGATTGTAGCTGATCATGGCAAATGGTTGTAGGGGTAAAATTATGGTAAAATTTGACTCTATTTGCCACTACTATGAACCTGGGATGCGTTAATGGAAGGTTGTCCGCAACAGATTCGGCGGATTTACTTCCGCTCCGCATATTCATTGATGGTTATTTTAGCATAAGGAACCAGGTTTGT
>JBMOHO010000348.1:0-3768 GCA_049317805.1 Saprospiraceae bacterium | reverse complement strand
ATACAGTGGTATTGCAGTTTGTATTGGCATTTACCGTGCGGCTCAATGGGCACTGAAGGGTAGGTGCCGTCACGTCGCTGACTTGCACCTGCGCGGTACAGGTAGCGGTGTTGCCAGCTTTATCCGTCACCGTTAAGGTTACAGTGCTGGTGCCGATATCGGTGCACGTGTAATTGGTTTTGGACAGGGCGAGGCTTACTTGTCCGCAGTTGTCGTTCGAGCCCGCGTTAACAGCAGAGGGCGACAAGGTGGTGGTGCCGTTGTTGGGTGCCAGGGTAAGTACAACCGGGCTGGCCGAGCACAGTGCCGTTGGGGCCACGTTTTCGATCACCGTTACGGTGATGGTGCCGTTTTGTATGTTGTTGTCGTCGTCTGTCCAGGTGTAGGGTATGACGGTTATCCCTACGGGAAACTGTACGGTGATTTCGTTGGGGGATAGGGCCGGATTGTAGGCGGGGGCCCCGTTCAGGAAATTTGGATCGGCAATGCCGTTGACTACAGGAACGCCCTGCGCGATTACAATGGGGCCGCTGCAATCTACAATGCCCGAAGGATCATTCGCGTCTGGCCGGTCCACAGTGACCACCTTGGAGCAGTCGCCAGGCGTTACATTAACGGTGTAGGTACGGTTAAAATTGACATTGGGCACCGTATTGTCTATCACATTCAGGGTGAAAGAGCAGGTGCTGATAAGGCCTTGTACGTCTTGTGCCGTCCAGGTTACGCTGGTCGGGCCGATGGGGAACACCTCGCCGTTCAGGGTATTGGTGCCGTCTTTGGAGTTGGTTATGGACTGGAGGGCGCAGTTGTCGGTAGCCGTGGCGTTAAAACCAGTGCCTACAACGGTGTAGGTACAGCTTACCGGATTGGCGCTTACTGTGGTGTTCTGGGGGCAGTTGCTGAGCACCGGCGGGTCATCGTCGGTCACGGTTATGGTAAACGCACAAGTACCTGTTTGAGCGGTCTGATCGGTCACCGTGTAAGTTACAGTGGATACGCCCTGGTTAAACGTTGTACCACTGGCGTCGTTGACATTAGAGGCCACCGTAGCACCGGTGATGGCCCAGGTTAATGAACTGATCGGGGTGCAGTTTTCGGCCACACCAGTGGCCTGAATGTTGGTTACCACGGCGTTGCATGTGCTGGCAGAGGTGCCCACGCTTTGGTTAGCGGGGCAAGAGACAGAAGGTGGGGTGTTGTCGGTTACGGTGATCAGGAAGAAGTCCTGCGTAATGTTGCTGTTGCCATCCTGGGCGCTGTAAATCACGCGGGTGACGCCAGCGGGGAATACTTCCTGGCCTGCATCGTTGTCCAACAAGACTGTTTTTTCAACGGAGCCATTGTTGCCGAAATCGAGTTGGTAGCCGATTTGAACGTCTGCAAGGCAGTTATCCGTGTACTGACGAGGCATAAGCATCGGATTATTGCTTATTTTTACCACGCCGCTCATGTCAATATTCGGTATGTTAGTGGCCTGGCAGTTGGCATTGGCAAACACCGTGAGGTTATTTGGCGCATTGATGTGCGGGGCCGTTACGTCGATGATGCTTACGTTAAACACTACCGCTTCGCTTTCCGAGCTTTTCTGGAATGGTACAGAACCATCATTGACGGCTACCCAGATGTCCACGCCGTTACCTACATCGTCACAGTCGAAATTGACAACCTGTTGCTGTCCCCCGCCCAAAAGGATCGGGATGTTTTGCAAAGTAGAGGGTTGGTAAAGGGTTGTGCGGGTATCATCCGTGTAATAACGGAATTGACGGGCCGCAAGCCCCAAAATGCCAGCACAGTTACCAGAAGTAACATACAAGCCAGCTACGGAAGCATCAAATTGTGCAGTGCCGCTGATGGGATCAACTGTAAGTGTAATGTTGACGGGGGCGCCCGGTGCGGAAATATCGCACTGCGAATACGCCAGATGGCTAAGGCCTAAAAGGGTTAAAACGCCTAAAGCCGGCAACCAACGGCGCCGGGTAAAATTGCTGTTCATGGGTAACAATTTAGTTGAGGGTGAGTCAAAACAGGTGGGAGTATAGAAGAAGGTTAGGGATTTCTTCATGCCAAAAATCGGTTTGGGTTGGTTAAACAGTAAGGGTTGCGTAAGTTGTTGGCAACTTAAACGATGAGTCAGGAAACCGAATTTGTGACGGAGTATGCCGCAGGTAGGGCAATGGGATTGGAAAATTGGCACAAGTTTAAGGGTAAATCTTGTAACCATTTAAATTTTTTTTATTGTGTATATATATTCCAAAAAACGTACCAGAAAGATGGTATTTGTAAAAAAAGATTCTTTTTGATGAAAAATAAACCATTGAAGGAATGTTGCCGCTGTCTTCATACGCACTTTTTAAGATTGTTTAACAATTTTTAACCTACTTTTATCACCTTTGACGCACCGCACAAAAACAAGTCACTGTGTATGGCAAATTTTTCATATATTAACAAGCGTGTTATTTATTAATTCTTGTAAAACAGGCGTATGAAAAACCGAACCAAAAATAAAAGCAAACAGTTGGGAAAAAAACGCAGGCTGTCGGACGGCCTGCCGCCAGGTACGCTGGTGTATACCGGCGACCGGGAGTACCTGCCCACCCAAATCTACTCCGTCCGCTTCAACGAAAAAGATTATGCCGACAAAAAGACGGTGGATGACTTTCCTGCCTATACGCCCGTTGCCGACAATTCCATCACATGGATCGATGTGCGGAGCCTTCATGATGCGCCGCTCATCGAACGCCTCGGGCTGGCCTACCATGTACACCCTCTGGCGCTGGAAGACGTGCTGGATACGCAGCAGCGCGCCAAAATGGAAGAATACGACAACCACATGTTCTTCATCCTCCACCACCTGAAGCTCAACAGCGAATTGATGGAGCTCAAAACAGAACAGATTGCCGTGTACACCGGCGACACGTTCGTGCTGTCGTTCCAGGAGGATCCGGACGACACGTATTCCGCCATCCGAAAACGCATACTCGAAAACCTCGGGCGCGTCCGCAAACGCGGGGTGGACTACCTGATGTATTCCCTGCTCGACGTCATCGTTGACGGCTACTTTGTGGTGCTCGATGAATTGGACCACCAGATTATCGAACTGGAACAAAATATTTACCTACGCGGTGCGGAAATGGGCAACAAAGCAAGGCTGTTTGAAATCAAACAAATCGTCAGCCAGTTCAAAAGCAAGGTGATGCCCCTGCGCGACGCCATCTTTCGGCTCTACCGCTGCGAGAGCATCCACATCGAAGACAGCACTCGACCTTACTTCCGCGACGTGTCGGACCACGTGACCCAGGCCCTCGAAATTGCCGACAACCAGCGCGAACTGCTCTCCAACCTCGAAGCGCTCTTCCAGGCAGAAGCCAGCAACCGCCTCAACGAGGTCATGCGCCTGCTCACCGTCATCAACACCATCTTTATCCCTCTCACCTTCATCGCCGGGGTATACGGCATGAACTTCGACAACATGCCCGAACTGCGCATGCACTACGCCTATTTTGCCGTTATGGGCTTTATGGGTTCGCTTGCCATCGGCATGCTGGTGTATTTCCGGTGGAAGAAGTGGATTTGAGCGGGGACGGCCTTCGGCGCGCATCCACCACTAAGAATTTTTTTTACCACTAAGACACTAAGAAACACTAAGGATCACTAAAATTTTACCACTAAGACACTAAGAAACACTAAGGATCACTAAAATTTTACCACTAAGACACTAAGAAACACTAAGGATCACTAAAATTTTACCACTAAGGCACTAAGAAACAC
>JBMOHO010000347.1:0-3810 GCA_049317805.1 Saprospiraceae bacterium | reverse complement strand
TCGCCTTTACCCACAACGACCTCGACAGCTTCGTCAAATGCCTTGACCGCGCCAAGCGCCTCACCGACGAAAACGGTCAGGGTGGCATCCTCGTCATTACGGAAGGCGTATTCGGTATGCGTGGCGACCAAGGCAAGCTGCGTGAAATTGCAGCCTTAAAAGAACACTACGGTTTCCGCCTGCTCATCGACGACGCCCACGGTTTCGGCATGCTTGGCGCTACCGGCGCAGGTACAGCAGAAGAACAAGGCGTCACCGACGATGTGGACATCTATTTCAGTACTTTCGCCAAGAGCATGGCCCTCATCGGTGCCTTTGTGGCCGGGCCAAAAGAGATTATCCGCTACTTGCGCTACAACATGCGCTCGCAGATATTTGCCAAATCATTGCCCATGCCCCTGGTAGAAGGTGCCCTGAAACGATTCGAACTGCTGAAAACACACCCCGAATACCGCGAAAAACTCTGGGACAACGTGCGCAAACTCCAAGGCGGCCTCCAGCAGCGCGGCTTCGACATTGGTGACACCAACACCTGCGTGACCCCCGTGTACATGCACGGCGAAGTGGAGGAAGCCATGGCCCTGGTAAAAGACATGCGCGAAAACTACGGCGTGTTCTGCTCCATTGTGGTGTACCCGGTTATCCCGAAAGGCATGATCATCCTGCGCCTCATTCCTACGTCGGTACACACCGATGAGGATATTCAGATGACGCTGGATGCGTTTAGTGCAGTGGGTGCCAAACTAAAAGCAGGTGCATACAAAGGTTTCGTGCCCCAGCCCCTGTAAAGGCGACTTTAGTCGCCTAAATACGATACATCTAAAAAAAGCCGTCTCGAACCTTTCGAGACGGCTTTTTTTTTATTTCACAGCAACGGCTATGCCAATCAGACCACTATTTTTGTTTATGCAGCAATACATTAATGGCTTAAAATCGTTTTGCCCACTAAACACTTTTGCCCCACTTTTGTATTTTTAACAATACACTTATGGTCGTAGGGCGTAAAATACCGCTGTAGTATGTGGGTTTATTTGCTTACTTTGGACAGCCGAATGCGCGCTTTGTTCGGCGACTAAAGTCGCCGTTACTCGGGCCGCATTTGTGGGAAAAAGAGCACTTCCTGGATGCTCGTCTGGTTGGTCATGAGCATGGCCAGCCGGTCGATGCCGATGCCTAAGCCCGACATGGGCGGAAGGCCATATTCCATCGCGCGCAGGAAATCCTCGTCAAGGGCCATGGCCTCCTCGTCGCCACGGGCCGCCAGCTCAAGTTGTTCTTCGAAACGGGCGCGCTGGTCAAGGGGATCGTTGAGCTCGGTGTAAGCGTTTGCAATTTCCTTGCGGTTGACGAACAATTCGAAACGCTCTACCAATCCGGGTTTATCGCGGTGCTTTTTGGCCAATGGCGTCATTTCTACAGGGTGATCCATCACAAATGTGGGCTGGATGAGGTGCGGTTCCACCAAAGCTGAAAAGAGTTCATCGATTAGTTTGCCACGACCCATGCTGGCGTCTACGTGGATGTGGTGCTGGTGGCACACAGCGCGCAAGCCAGCCTCATCCAGAACGGTCACGTCGTGTCCTGTGTATTCCTGGATGCCGTCGTAAATGGGCATGCGGCGGTATGGGCCTTTAAAGTCGATGACGTTTTCGCCCACCGTCACCTTGGTGTCGCCGTGCAGTTCCAGCACAATAGCGGCCAGGCACTCCTCCACCATGTCCATCATCCAGTAATAGTCTTTATACGCCACATATATTTCCATGGAGGTGAACTCCGGGTTATGGGTGCGGTCCATGCCTTCGTTTCGGAACATTTTACCGATTTCGTACACGCCGTCAAAGCCGGCTCCAATGAGGCGCTTGAGGTAGAGCTCGTTGGCAATGCGCAGGTACAGCGGCATGTCGAGCGTGTTGTGGTGGGTCACAAACGGACGGGCGGCTGCGCCACCGTGGATGGGTTGCAGGATGGGCGTTTCCACTTCGAGCCAGCCCCGCTGGTCGAAAAACCGGCGCATGGCGCTCACCACGCGGCTGCGGGTGACGAATATCTGGCGGAATTCGGGGTTGACCGTCAAGTCAACATAGCGCATGCGGTAGCGCTGTTCGGGGTCGGTGAACGCGTCGTGAACATTGCCCTCGGCGTCGCGCTTAACGATGGGCAGGGGGCGCAGGCTTTTGGACAGAAACTGAAACGACTGGACGTGAATGGTCACTTCGCCCGTTTTGGTGCGAAAAGCGAACCCTTTTACGCCAACATAATCGCCGAGGTCAAGCAGTTTTTTAACGGCTGTATCAAAAAATGAGGTGTCTTCTCCGGGTGCAATTTCTTCACGGCGCAAGTACAGTTGAATGCGTCCGGAGGCATCTTGCAGGTTCATGAAGAGCGCTTTGCCGGCTTCGCGTGAGGCCATGATGCGGCCAGCCAGGCTTACTTCCTGATAATTGAGGCGGTTTTTGGAGCCGTCTTCGAGTACTTCTTCCTGATAGTGGGCTACGATATCGGCAGCCAGGTGGCTCACGGGGAATTGGCCTGCCGGATAGGGGTTGATGCCCATATCGATCAGATGTTGGAGCTTCTCGCGGCGGATAAGTTCTTGTTCGGTCATGTTCTTTTTTTACGAAAGCGCAAAAATAAAGCGTTTTGTTCCCTGCTTGGTGTGAAGGCAAAAAAATAAGCGCCACGCTCCGCAGAGCATGGCGCTTATGGAAACTACATGATCAAGCATTATTCTTCAATGGCACCGCCAAAGAAGAGCGAAAAGCCAATGTCGAGGCCAAAACCATTGTTGGTGACTTCGGTGTTGTCATTTTCGTATCGGTAGAATGCATTGCCATAATTGGCACCCAGGTTGACGGATACGTTGTTGTGCAGGAAATACGCCAGGCCCAAACCGCCTTCAATTTGCGTGAGCACCGGGTCGGTGCCTTCATCGAAGTTAAGGGCGCCAAAACCGGCAAAAACACGGCCATACAGCTTTAAAGCGCTGGTTAACGGATAGTAGTAGCGCACTTCCGGGCCGAGGACAAACTGTGTGTTGGTGAATGTTTCGCCATTGTCTACCTCCTGGCCGTCAATTTCCTTGATCTCGGTACGTTGGTAAGCGAAGTTCAGGTTGGCACCGATAGACAGGTTGTTGCAGACAAAGTAGTGGGCACTTGCACCAAGGCCAATGTTGGCATATTGGTATTTTACTTCGTTGTTGTCAAACTTAAACTTGTCGTTGCCAAAATCGATGCCGAAAGCGGTCCAAGGCGCAAATCCGCGGCCCTCATTAGACTGGACATTGGTGAGCGGGCTAAAATTGTGAATGTTGAACATCAGGCGTCCTTTTTCGGTTTGCGCCTGCGATGCAACCACCACCGCAATGGTCAACAGCAGTGTAGAGATATATTGTTTCATGGTGTATTTTTGTTTTCGTTGAGCGTTTTTGTGAGAAAAGTGTTATTCGCCGCGATTGCCGCCAAAAAAGACAGAGAAACCTACATCAAAGCCACCGCCGAAATAATTGTCTGTACTTTCAATGCCTTCATTTGAAGTGGTGTTCAAGCCATTGAGGTTGAGTCCGAGGTTAACCGAAAAGTTACGCGTGGGGAAAATGGCGGCACCTGCGCCGCCGCCAAACTGAACCAGATCAGTTGTGCTTTCCGAGTTATTGTCTTTCACTTTTGCCTGGCCAAAGGAAGCGCCGCCTTTAACATACACTTTGAACACCGTGTTGACATCAAAGTAATAGCGCACTTCCGGGCCTACTAAAAACAGCGAAGACGTAAGTTTGTCGCCACCGTCCGGCTCCAGTCCCTGGCTAAAAAA
>JBMOHO010000346.1:0-3857 GCA_049317805.1 Saprospiraceae bacterium | reverse complement strand
ATTTTGGCAAGTGCTTTACAGATTTATGCCTTCCCGTTTTCAACAAAAATACACAAAAAACAAAAGTGCATCAAAACTTTCTTACCCTTAACAAGCAACAAAGAACACAAAAAGCCGCCCCTTGCACGTGACAAGAGGCGGCTTTAAGACATATTCTATGTTGATATACGGACTTTCCTACAAAGAGGAAGCCGTTTGACTGGCGTGTTGCTTAAGCCAGGGCGTTCACATGCAGCATCAACCCGCTTTTGAGGTTGGCGGCTTTGTTGCGGTGGATGTCGCCGCGCTTGGCCAGCCTGTCAATCATGCTGATGACTTTGGGCAAAAACGTTTGCGCTTCGGTTTTATCCTTGAGTTCGCGCAGGTTCTTAACAGCCGTACGAGCTGATTTCTTGTAGTAACGGTTTTGCAGGCGGCGCTTGGTATTCTGGCGGATGCGCTTGAGTGCCGAACGATGGTGTGCCATATCAGATAAACATGTTCTTTTTCAAAAAAAGTCCCGAAATGAGGTATTCCATAACCACATTTCATTTGGGAGCGCAAAGGTACAAACCTATTTGCAATGTTTCAACTGTTTTTTAAAAAAATTATGGCTCGATAGTTGATTTTAATAAAAAAAGCGCATCAGTGTTATCCTCTTTTAGGGTAGTTTTGCGGGTATTTTTGAAACGCCACTGGCAAGTTACATTCTTCGGACTGTTTCCGAGCAACATAATACATCATGAACGATTTTTCTTCGGTGTTCAACGCCCATCCGGCCTACATTGAGTCGATGTACCAAAACTGGTTAAGCGACCCTCAGTCTGTTGAGGCCGATTGGGCCACTTTTTTCAAAGGGTTTGACTTTGCCCTCAACGGCGCCGGCAATGGCCACGCGGGAGGTGCTACTGCGACGGATCCAGGACAATTGCAAAAGGAATTTGCCGTGATGGGGCTTATTCACGGTTACCGCGACCGAGGCCACATGCTCGCCACCACCAATCCGCTCAAACCGCGCAAAGACCGGCAACCGAAACTCGACCTGGCCGATTATGGACTGAGCGACGCCGACCTCAATACGCCGTTTGCTGCCGGCAGCGAAATAGACCTGCCCAATGCCCTGCTGCGCGACATCGTGAGCCGCCTGCAGAAAATCTATTGCGGCAACATCGGTTTCGAAGGTGCCCACATCCACGACAAAGACCGCCGCATGTGGCTGCGCAAAAAAATAGAGAGCCGGAGCATGGCGGACGACTACGGGTTTTCCATGGACAAGAAAAAACGCATCCTGGAAAAAATCAGCGGTGCCGTCGGGTTCGAACAATTCCTGCACACCAAATTTGTCGGCCAAAAACGCTTTTCGCTCGAAGGCGGCGAAACAACCATCGCAGCCCTCGACGCCATGATCAACACCTCGACCGAATGGGTTACGCCGGTGAAAGAGGTGATCATAGGCATGGCACACCGCGGAAGGCTCAACGTGCTGGCCAATACCATGGGCAAAACGTATGAGCAGGTGTTTTCCGAATTTGAAGGCAAATCATTGCCAGACCAGAGTTTTGGATCCGGCGACGTCAAATACCACCTCGGCTACTCTTCCCTCATCACCACGCCAAACGGCAAAGAGGTTTACCTCAAATTGCTGCCCAACCCTTCCCATCTGGAAGCCATTGATCCTGTAGTCGAAGGGTTTGCGCGCGCCAAAGCCGACATCCTGTATGGCTCGGAGTACGACCACATCCTGCCCATACTGATCCACGGCGACGCCGCCGTAGCAGGCCAGGGCGTGGTGTACGAAGTGGTGCAAATGAGCCAGCTTAAGGGATACTACACCGGCGGCACCATCCACCTCGTCATCAACAACCAAATCGGGTTTACCACCAGTTGGGAAGACGCCTGCTCCTCTACTTACTGCACCGCCGTGGCTGAAGTGGTGCAGGCACCGATTATACACGTGAATGGCGACGATGTGGAGGCCGTGGTGTACGCGGTAGAATTGGCCACGGAGTTCCGCCAGCATTTTAACTCCGACGTGTTCATCGACCTGGTGTGCTACCGCAAATACGGCCACAACGAAAGCGACGAACCGCGCTTTACCCAGCCCGATTTGTACGCGCTGATCAACGAACACCCGAATCCCCGCGAAATTTATGCCCAAAAACTGGTGTCCCGCGGCGACTTGGACGAGCAAGACGCCAAAGGCATCGAAGCAGAATTTCGGGCCAACCTGCAAGCGCGTCTGGACAATGTGCGGCAAAATCCGCTCCCTTACACCTTCCAGCACAACGAGCTGGCCTGGCAAAACCTGCGCATCACCTCAGACGACGCTGAGTTCCAGGAATCACCTGAAACCGGAATCGCCCGCCCCCTCATTGACCGGATGATCAACCACCTGCTTCACTTGCCGTCCGATTTCAAAGCGCTTGGTCAGATTGCCAAATTGCTTGAAAACCAACACAAATTAGTCGCTGAAGGCAAAATTGACTGGGCTTTGGGCGAATTGTTGGCATACAGCAGCATCCTCGTGGAGGGCAAAGACGTGCGCATGAGCGGCCAAGACGTGAAGCGCGGCACCTTCAGCCACCGCCACGCGTATGCCGTAGACGCCGAAACCTACCGCGAGCTCAACCGTCTGGAGGGCATCGCAGAGGGTCAGGGCAAGTTCCGCATTTACAACTCCCTGCTCAGCGAGTACGCGGTGCTCGGGTTTGAGTACGGCTATTCGCTGACCACACCGAATCCATTGGTGGTGTGGGAGGCGCAGTTTGGCGACTTTGCCAACGGCGCCGCCACCATGATTGACCAGTTCATTTTTGCCGGCGAAGCCAAATGGCAGCGCTCCAGCGGCATTGTGCTCCTGCTGCCCCACGGCTACGAAGGGCAAGGGCCGGAGCACTCCAGCGCACGCCTCGAACGCTTCCTCGTGGGCAGCGCAGAGAACAACATCACGGTGGCCAATGTGACCGATGCGGCCAATTTCTTCCACCTGCTGCGCAGGCAGTTGGCGCGGCCGTTCCGCAAACCCCTGGTGGTCATGTCGCCCAAATCTGGCCTGCGCGCGCCGTTTAACCTCGGCAACATCAGCGACCTGGAGACCGGCACCCGCTTCCGCGAACTCATCGACGACCCGACCGTAGACCCCAAAAAGGTCAAAAAGGTGCTGGTTTGCTCTGGAAAGGTGTACTACGACCTGTTGAAACGCCAGGAGGCCGAAAAACGAAAAGACGTGGCCATTGTGCGCTTAGAGCAAATATACCCATTCCCCAAAACGCAATTCGACGCGCTCCTGGAGCGCTACGGCAAAGCAAAATTGGTGTGGGTGCAGGAAGAGCCGGCCAATATGGGTGCCTGGAGCTACCTGCTGCTGCAACAAGGCCAGTATGGCTGGAGTGTTGTAAGCCGTCCGGCCGCTGCCAGTCCCGCTACCGGTTACGCCAAAAAACACGAACAAGAACAAATGGCTATTGTGGAAGAGGCTTTTGGGAAGTAGTTGTTGGGGGCTTCTCCACATGTGTCCTATTTTGCTCGCGCGAGGGGTTTTCGAGGCCAAAATCTTAACCGTGAAATCAGGAAAGATTTTCATAAACTGATAGTAAGTGCTCCCGAATGCACTGCATGACCTCCGCGAAAGCAACGGAATTGCCCAATTTTGAGCGGTGCAGAAAACCCTCCCAAAGTTTGTTGCGGGTTGGGTCATTGGCAAAGGTGGTTTCAAAAATCGGGTGATTGAGCCGCACGATTGTTCCCCTGTTTTTAAACGTGTGGAAAATAGCGAGTTGTAAGGTTTTTGGGTCAAACTGATTTTGGGAAAGGAGTTGGTGAACGTCGTAAAAATCCTTCATCCGGCTGTTCGATTCGGACAGGTCAATCATCGCTTC
>JBMOHO010000345.1:0-3888 GCA_049317805.1 Saprospiraceae bacterium | reverse complement strand
GGTTAAAAAAAAACTGCCGAAGGCAGCAAATCTCCCTTAACCGCCCCTCCTCTGTGGTCAAAAAAAACCACTGCCGAAGGCACCAAAACCGCCCTTAACCTCTAAACACAGCACGTTTGCCCAACTACCTCCATTACCTCCACCCCACCCCACTCCACCTCGAAGGCGGCGGAACACTCCCTTCCCTGGAACTGGCCTACACCGACGAAGGCCCGCCCGACAAACCCGTCGTGTGGGTCTGCCACGCCCTCACCGCCAATGCCGAGGTATTCGACTGGTGGGCGGGACTCTTCGGTCCCGGCACCCTGTTTAACCCGCAAGACTACCGCATCATTTGCGTCAATGTACCCGGAAGCTGTTATGGCAGCACCGGGCCTTTGTCGTTGAATCCGGACACCGGCACGCCGTACTACCACGATTTTCCGTTGCTGACCATACGCGACATGGTGGCTGCGCATGAAATCCTGCGCCAGCACCTCGGCGTAGAGGCCATTCACCTGCTCATTGGCGGTTCCTTAGGTGGCCAGCAGGCCATGGAATGGGCTTACCAACTGGGCAATCGGTTGAGCCGCCTGGTGCTGATTGCCACCAACGCCCGCCACTCCGCCTGGGGCATCGCCTTCAACGAGGCCCAGCGCATGGCCATTGAAGCCGACGCCACCTGGCCCGAACAACACCCCAAGGCCGGAGACGCCGGCATGCGCGCCGCACGGGCCACCGCCCTGATCTCTTACCGCCACTACGGCGCTTTTGGCGCCACGCAGACCGACGAAGAACCCAAAATACACGGCTTCAAGGCCCAAAGTTACCAGCAGTACCAGGGAGAGAAATTGTCGCGGCGGTTCAACGCGTTTTCCTATTACCGCTTGTCGCAGGCCATGGACAGTCACCACATGGGCCGCGGCCGCGCCTCCGTGGAACGCACGCTGGGGCACATCACGGCCAAAACACTTGTCATAGGCATCGACACCGATATGCTGTTTCCGTTGGCCGAACAGCGTTACCTCGCGCAGTTTATTCCCCGGGCGCGTTTTTTGAGCATGCACTCGGACTACGGGCACGACGGCTTCCTGATCGAGACCGGCCAATTGACCCGCATCCTGCAAACCTTTTTGTTACAAAAGACAACAACAACTCCATCCCATGTCAATCCCTGATCAAACATTCAACATAGGGCTGTTCGGACTCGGCGTGGTCGGACAAGGCTTTTTGTCCATCCTCGAACAAACGCCCGATGCGCAGGCCCGCGTGTCCAAAATATGCGTCAAACACCCCGGCAAACTGCGTCCCGTATCGGCCGACCGGCTCACGTACAATCCGGACGACCTGCTCGACGACCCGGACATCAACCTGATTGTGGAGACCATCACCGAAATAGAAGAGGCGTTCCACATCGTGTCCAAGGCACTGGAGCGCCGCAAGCCGGTGATCACCGTCAACAAAAAAATGGTGGCCCACCACCTGCCCGAGCTGATGGCCTTGCAGGAAAAGTACCAGACCCCTGTGCTGTACGAGGGGGCCGTGTGCGGCAGCATCCCCATCATGCGCACCCTCGACGAGCACTTTGGGGCCGAACCCCTGGGGGCCATTGAGGGCATTTTCAACGGCACGTCCAATTACATCCTCACGCGCATGCAGCAGGACCAGCTCGATTTCGGTACCGCGCTCCGGCAGGCCCAGGACGCCGGTTTCGCCGAGCTGGATCCTTCGAGCGACATCGACGGCGACGACGCCAAGTACAAGCTCATCCTGCTCAGCCTGCACAGCCACGGCCACGCATCCCACCCGGCCGATGTGCTCAACCTCGGCATACGACACCTGCGGCCCACCGACCTGGCCTACGCCCGGGCACAGGGTGGCCGCATCAAGCTGCTGCCCCACGTGCGCTACGCAGCGGCGGGCGAGCTGGTGCAGTTTGTGCTGCCCGCTCTGGTGATGCCACAGGATCCGCTGCACGACATCCATTTTGAGTTCAACGCCGTGCGGATGGAGGCGTCGTTTTCGGGCGAGCAGTTTTTCAAGGGACGCGGCGCCGGCGGACTGCCCACGGGTTCGGCCATCATGTCGGACCTGAATGCGCTGCAACACGGTTTTCACTACCGCTTCCGCAAGCACCACCTCAACGGGCACACGCGATCCTTCAGCGACTACCCGCTGCACGTGTACCTGAGCATGCCGGCCGGCGTGCCCTGGCAGCAGGCGCCCCTGACCGAGGCCCTCAGCATGGAGCAACTCGGCGCGGTGCAGGCGCTCACCGGACGCACCACGCTGCGGCATTTGTTGGATGCGCGGGGGTGGATTGCAGAAAATGAAGTTTTTTTGATGCGGCTGTGAAGCTTTTTTCGGAACCCATGCGTGTTTTTTTGCATGCCCTTTTACCCCAAAAAGGGCATTTTAGGCTAAAAAACGGGTGGATTTGGTTGATTTTTGCCTGGATGAGGCCTTGAAACCGGCTGATGAGGCGGTAGAATCTCGGAACTCTCGGCAAAATTTGTGTTTTTTTGATTTTGATCGGCATTTTAGCTTTGTGGCGTTGAGAATTGAGTGGTGTGTTCGGCATGTAGTTGTATGGGGTGTGGCTTTCAATTCAGGGATTGGAATCTGTTGTGGCTAAAGGTGATTTTGCCGTTGTTGAGGGATAAGTAAAACACGAAGTGCGGGATAAGTACTGAAAGGGGGGAGACGAAATTGGGGATTTGGCTATTTGTTTGGTGTGTGAAAGTGGCAGTCAAGCAACATTAACATTAAAACAATAAATTATGCGAAAAGAAATTAGAGTAAACCCAAATGGAGGACCAATCCTTACAAATGTGAGAGTCCAAGGGTTGGTGGTTGCAGGTTATTATCTGCAATTTTTCGAAGCAAATAGCAACAATGTAATTGCCTCGTATTCAGGACATAATGAATCTGAAGATGACGACCTTAGGGCTTTGCCAAATTCAGCAGAAAAAAACCTAGGTAGAGTTTTGATGCTTGATACATCAATTGCAAATATTGATGATACAATTGAAGGTAGAACTTATAAAATCTCTCTTGAAATTTATCAAGACCATGAGCTCGTAGATGCTGCAATCGAAGAGAATCAACTTGAAAATAATGTGCAATATTCATTAATCTTAGTAAAATTACTCGGCTTATGAAGCAAATAATATTAATGCTATTATTCATACCAGTTTGGGGATATTCTCAGACAGATGCAGATTCCTTGATAAAGAATTACAAATTAAATTTTGCATTACCTGATTACCCTGCATTCAAGTCACTTGGAACAGAACCA
Organism: Saprospiraceae bacterium; assembly: GCA_049317805.1. GTDB lineage: Bacteria > Bacteroidota > Bacteroidia > Chitinophagales > Saprospiraceae > M3007. Next base: position 611 of record JBMOHO010000345.1, on the reverse strand, counting down.
AGTAATATTTTGAGACCATCGAATACCACAGATTTTGGCTTTGTCTCATCTGAATTTTTTAATGGAAACAACCTGACTATTCCTAATGCGTTTGCTGTTGAAATAAGCCCAATCTTATTGATGAACGTTAATAAGATGACCTTGTCTAAATATCAGAAAAATAATGCTTGGAAAACCTCTCGATTCTCTTTTGGTGCTAATAGGGATTCTCTTAATACGAGTAAATTATCTGTTGGTTATAGACTATCCGTTATCAATAAAGGAGATTTGCGTACAGATAAAGAATCATTAAAGAGTTTAATTTCATTATTAACAAACCGTTCTGAATTGAGAGGAAAACTAAGAACCGACTATTTAAAAAAATACAACTTACACCCATTTAACATTACAGATAGCATCCAAATTTTGATTGACGAGTATATTGAAGAAAGAATTGAAAAAAAGAAATCTGAATTTAATGCGGAAATTATGAAATATAAAGAGCAATACAAAGAAGACAATTGGAATGCAGAAAAGCTTGATTTCGCGTTAGCGATTGTTGGCAAATCCCCCGATAATTTTCTTGGAAATATTGGGTACAATTCATTTTCTTTTTGGACAACATATGCTAG
>JBMOHO010000344.1:0-3890 GCA_049317805.1 Saprospiraceae bacterium | reverse complement strand
ACACTGGCACAAGCGCATACCGGTGCTGGGCATTTGCCTGGGGCACCAGGCCATTGGCGAGTTGTTTGGCGCGCGCCTGGTGCATGCCGCTGAGCCGGTACACGGCAAAACATCAGGCATAAACACGCTGGCGCATCCCCTTTTTGACGGTTTGCCCACCCGCTTTGAGGTCATGCGGTATCACTCTTTGTTGTTGGAAAGCCTTGACCACACGCCGTTGATGCCCCTGGCGCACACTGACCACGGAGAACTGATGGCCCTTGCACACCCCGAACTACCCTTGTGGGGCGTACAATTTCACCCCGAATCGGTGCTGAGCAAACATGGGTTGGCGATGATGCAAAATTGGGTTTCCTTTGTGCAACATCAACCTGCCGCATGAAACTGAACCACCGCCAAATCTGGACCTTGCTCTACGCTACACTTGCGGCGCTCGAATTGCTTGGCGAAGCGCTGCCCGTTGAGCGCCTGGTGTACTGGACCAAACCGCTCCTGATGCCGGTGCTGGCATTGGGTTTCCTGATTTTCACCCGCAACCACCGCTCTTTTTTTCAAACAGCCATTGCCGGCGCGCTTGTCGCCAGCACCATTGGCGATGTGTTGTTGATGCTTAACCCTGTTTCCGGCGGTCAATTGTACTTTTTGTTGGGGCTGGCGGCCTTTTTGTTCGCACAAATGCAATACATCGGCGCTTTTGGCAGCAGGGCCGGTTGGCATCTGGGCTACCTGAACGCGCATCCGCTCCATATTTTGCCGATGGCGCTGTACCTGTGCGTTTTTTTATGGGTGTTGTGGCCCCATTTATCAACAGGCATGCAAGTGCCCGTGGTTTTTTACGGGTTGGCCTTGTGTACCATGGTGCTGAGCGCGGTGAACCTGCGCGGCGTCATATCCCGATCCGCATGGCGGCCTTTGATGCTGGGAGCCGTTTTGTTTTTGGCGTCGGACAGTGTATTGGCGTTCAACAAATTTGTGTACCCATTTTCCGGCGCCCGTGTGGTCATCATGGCCACTTATATATTGGGCCAATGGTTTTTGGTGCAGGGGGCCATTCAAACCTTGTTTATCAACGGCCCAACACGTCAAAAATCTCGTCCAGGTCGTCAAACGATTTGATGCCCACCCGTTCTTCTTCGCCGCCAGCCAGACTGAATCCAGCCGGATTCAACGCATCTAAAAAATGCGACCATTGATTTGGCGGAGCATCTAAATGCAAAAGACATTGATAATCAGCACACAAAGCAGCCCATAAGGCGGTATCAGCTGGTAAGGACTGCCCCGAAAAATCCAGGATAAACATTTGATCCTGGCGCTGCCAGGTTTCCATTTGCGCGCGCAAGGACGCGGCACCGAGTGTGGCAGGCAACCAGGCCAGCACGTCCAAACCGCCAGCAAGTGCAGCTATTTCCGGGCTTGCAGGCGCTTGCACCAGGTCCAACTGAAAAAAAGCGGCCGCCTCTTGTATGTATGCCGGAGAGCTGTTCCAGAATTCTCCGACAATCCGGGGGCCGGCGATCCACTCCCGTATGGCGTGCATGTACATGGGCTCGAGGTAGCTTTCGGAACCTTCTTCGAGGTTAAACCCTATGAAATCGACTTCCATAGCGGCAAAATACCGCGCGTCGGTCAGGTTGGTGATGCGTCCGGCTTTAATTAACATGTTGCAAAGATAAGCATAATTGCCACCGGCTTAAGCCCATAATTGCCACGGGCTTAAGCCCATAATTGCCACGGGCTTAAGCCCATAATTGCCACGTGGCAATTATGATTATCTTTGCAAGATTCAATACCTACAACTGTAACTTTCAGAGTAATGAAGACATCGCGGATATACGTATGGTTAGGCTTGGTGTTGTTCATTGGTTGGGCCGCCTGGACGCTGTACCAGAACAAACAAAAAACCGGCGACGAAGCCAAGCTTTCACAACTTAAACAGGCCTATGTGCCCGTTCAGGTGGTACTGCCCGTATTAGAATCGTTGAGTACCACCTTGGAATCCAACGGCATTTTTTTGCCTGCCAAGGAAATGTTTGTCATTTCAGAAACCCAGGGCCGGGTGCTGGAAGTGTTCAAAAACAAAGGCGAATGGGTCACAGAAGGGGAAGCCATCGCCAAAGTGGACGATGAAATGCTCAATATCGAACTGCTGACAACTCAAGCCAATTTGGCCAAATTGCGCCGAGACCTCGAACGGGTGGGCAACCTGGTAGAAGGCGAAGCCATTGCCAAAAACAAAATTGAGGACATTGAACTCGGCATCATGACCGCCGAAGCCAAAGAAAAAGGACTCAAAAAGCAAATTGCCAACACCAGCATCCGCGCACCCATGACCGGATCGCTTGGTTTCCGATTCATTGAGCGCGGCAGCGTCATCGGACCAGGCATACAGGTAGCCCAAATGACCAACCTGGAAAAGCTGTTCCTGATGGTCAAAGTCACCGAACGCGAAGTACTCAAACTCCGCAAAGGCCAGCAAGTCAACATTGTAGCCGACGTGTATCCCGATGTGCACTTGTCGGGCGTCATCACCAACATTGGGTTGCGAGCCGATAATGCCTTCAACTACGACGTCGAAATTGAAGTGCCCAACCCCGAACGCACGCCCCTGCGCGCTGGCATGCATGCAAAGGCATTATTTCGTTTCGACACCGAACGCCAGGGACTAACCTTGCCGCGCAAAACCATTGCCGGCAGCCTGCAAGACCCAAAAATATACTGCATTAAACAAGATTCCATCGCAGAAGAACGCACCATTGAACTGGGTGCCATCCTGGGCGACAAAGTGGAGGTCCGATCCGGGCTACACCCCACAGATCGCGTAGTGCTCACCGGCCAGTCAAACCTCAACAATGGTGCCCGTGTAAAAGTCATTGAATAATGCTACAATTCGTTCGCCCAAAACCAAATAAACAAATCACCCAATAAACCAACGAATCACCAACGAATAAGCGCCGAACCCCAGGTAAATCCACTGCCGAAAGCGGCAAGACAAACGAGGCTGCCGTCGGGCACCTTGCTGGCTTCCCATGCTTCGCACAGCGCAATCGGCACCGATGCGGCGGTGGTGTTGCCGTAGCGCTGGATGTTGTTCCACACCTGATCGTCGCGTAAGCCCAATTTTTTCTGGACAAACTGGCTGATGCGCAGGTTGGCCTGGTGCGGGATGAGCATGTCAATGTCATTTGCTTGAAGTCCAACAGTTTGAAGGGCCTCGAGGATCACTTCCGGGAATTTTTGCACCGCAAATTTGAATACAAACTGGCCGTCCATTTGTGGATAATACTGCGCATTTTCCAGCATGTGCGGGGTGATGAAAATCTCGCCTGGCACTTCCGGATCGGGGAAACCAAAATCGATGTCTTCCCCCATTTTGTGGTGGTGGTAGCCGCCATGGCTGCCGGGGCAAATGAACGCCAGCTTTTCAGCGTAGGAGCCGTCTGCATGCAACTTGGTGGTTAATATCCCGCGGTTCGGCTCATGCGTGGGCTGCAGCACCACCGCGCCCGCGCCGTCACCGAAAATGACCGACACGTTTCGGCCACGGGTGCTGAAATCCAGTCCCATAGAGTGCATTTCGGCGCCTACCACCAGCACGTTTTTGTACATACCGGTTTTGACAAACTGATCGGCCACGCTCAGGGCATACAAAAAACCGCTGCACTGGTTGCGCACGTCCAAAGCCCCTACTTCTTTGTGCGTGATGCCCAGTTCCCTTTGCAACAAGACGCCACATCCCGGGAAATAATAGTCGGGACTCAGGGTAGCGAAAACAATGAAATCGACTTCAGCCGGATCAATGCCGGCCCTTTCACATGCAATGCGGGAAGCAATGGCGCCCATGGTCGTTGGCGTTTCTTCGTGCTTTACCCCATAGCGTCGCTCCTGTATGC
>JBMOHO010000343.1:0-3926 GCA_049317805.1 Saprospiraceae bacterium | reverse complement strand
ACAAACAGCGAAAAATCGAGCAACGACGCCACCGGTTTGCTCTTTTTGTGGTACATGTCTATGGTGTAACACAAGGTGGTGAACGTGTAAAACGAGATGCCCGCTGGCAAAATGATGTTGGGCTTGGCCGGGTGGTAGTCTACCCCGAATGCATTGACCAACAGCACAAAATTATCGAGCAAAAACGTACCGTATTTGAAAAAACACAACATGCCGAGGTTGCCTGTGAGGCTGAGCACCAGCAGCAGTTTCCGTTTGTACAGGTTGTCCTGGGTGTACAAGGCCCGTCCCACAAAGTAGTCGACCACCGTAGACAACCACAGCAACAGGATAAACGGAGGATTCCATGCCGCATAAAAAATGTAACTGGCCAGCAGCAGGTTCACCTTTTTCACCATCCAGGGCAACGGAAGGTTGTGCAGTACAAGCACAATGGCAAAAAAAGCGACAAAAGTGTATGAGTTGAAAACCATAAGTGGTTTTGACAGGTGTTGTGAACAAAAACTATTGGGAACCTATTTCGGGGAAGGCGAGGGCAGCCACCCTTTGTCTTTCTGCAATACGTCTATGAATGCCCGGGTAAACTACACCGCATCGGACTTACTCAGGTGCGAATCTTCCGGGCAAACGAAATGGTCAATGGCCGGATAATCGGCAAAGTGAATGCCAGGGCACCCGGTCACTTCCAGCAGGTGGTTCCAGTATTTTTCCCTTGGGAAGCCCATGTTCTCCCCTGCCCAAGACCCGCCACTGGAGGGTGTGCGCACCAGCAATACCTCGCCCCCGCGGGCTTTGATCTTGTCTATGGCGGTTTTAACCGACTGAAAAATGGCATCCAAATCCGCTTCTGACATCGGCGGCGCTTTGCGGGCCATCTGTCCAAAAAATGCCCAAATGCCTTTCACCTTGTTTCGTTGTATGGTGTCTGCCACAAAACGATCGGTCATGAACATCTGCCGGCCGAACGAGACGCGCTGGAAATCCATCGGGAAAATGGGCATCATGAATACGCCGGGCCGACTCGGTATTTCCAGGGCATCTAAACGGGCGTTCAGGGACAGGTTGTCTTTGTCTAAAAACGCAAATTGCGACTCCAACGCCCGATTGAGGTAAAAGCTCGACTGCTGTGCCGGGGTATGGTCGTGGAAATACGCAATGTTTTCGTTGGGTGTTTTGGCATTGTTAGGTGAGTTGGAGAAAAACAGCCCCTCCGTTACATCCACAACGAGTCGGCCTTTGAAGTTGGTGTCGTTGGCAAGGTCTTCGAGCACGGGCCTCGGCGAGCTGCCTTCCATGGCCAGCTGCACGGCATGTGTGCCCGTAATGCTTTCCCAAGTGGGAATGTCCAGGTCGTATTTGATGCGGGAAGAGCCGATGAACACCACGGTTTTGTCGGTGGGTTCGTACACCATGGCGCGTTTGTGGGCCCACAAGGGTGGGCCATCGTCGTACGTAATGTCCACACCATGGGTGCGCAAGTACATTTCCCAACCGCACAGGGCCACGGCCACAAGGCCCAATGCAAAAAGGGCAGGTTTGAGTAGATTGGTTTCAGACATGATTAAGTGGTATGCCAGTTTTCATTTAGCGGGCTGCAAGGTATGTAAGATTGTGATGTGGTATGTGATGGCGGCAAAAAAAGAGGCGATGCAAATATTATTCCACCAACACCTTGCTTACATCCCAACTTCAGTGAATCATTTTTTGGTTATTTTTTTGATTTTATTCATTAAGCGACCAACTTTGCAGGGTTCTAATCCTCTACAGCAATAAGTTTGCTGCCTTGCTTTTTTGATTCTTCACCAAACTCCGATGATTGGGAAAATTTGAAATTTATCCTAACACACACACAAGCATTTCAAATGCCAGCTGCTGATGGCCGTACCCTTTCTGCCCAAAAGTTGCTCATTCAACACTAACACTTCAACATTCACCCATACAGGGGACAAGCGACAGCTTGTCCCCTGTCTTTATATTTTTACTCATGAAACATTTATCAATATTATTGGCATTGTTACCCCTTCTTGGGTTTGCCCAAAAATACGATTTCAATTGGCCCACTGGATATGGATACCCCGATCTTCCTTTGGATCCTGAGGGCGGGATAAGTACTATAAGATTTAACACCAATGATGGAAATCCGACAGTGACTGATGATAAACAATTGAAGATTGATTTTGTCAGTTCAAATGTATCCTTAGCTGATCACTACGGGAACCAGGCGTTTTACTTCAATGGAAAGTACATATTGGGCGGCGGAAATACGTTTATGACCAATGGAAGCAATATGTCTATGCCTTCGTCATCGGTACATCAAAAAGCAGTGGGTCTGCCATTACCCAATGATGATCACAAATACATACTGATACACAAAGACATCAATGCTTTTCCCTCATTGCAGGCATTGGCTTCTTTCAGGCTGTTGTATTCCATCATCACATTTCCGCCGGAAGGCGGGTATGGTGCGGTGACTGAAAAACGAACGTTGGTTTTGGAAGACACCATGCACGCCGGACACATGACCGCCTGCAAACATGCAAACGGGCGGGATTGGTGGGTGTTGTCCAAAAAGTTATACTCCGACACCACCTACGTTTTCATGGTAACCCCTGAAGGTATGAAACTGTCGCACATACAGGAAATTGGCACATACAACCACATTGAGGACTTCGGCGAGGCTAAGTTCTCACCAAACGGTCAAAAGTATTGCGCGACTTATGCCAGTACGTATAATGATTCCACTACCTATGTGCATGTTTTTGATTTTGACCGCTGCAGCGGCCTGCTAAGCAGCGAACAAATCTTCACCCTGCCTGAATCTACGCTCAGCAGCGGCGCGGCGTTTTCACCCAACAGTCGATTCCTATATCTGCCCCTTAAATTCCGACTCTATCAGGTCGATTTGCAAGCGCCTGTGCCGGATACGATGCTCATCGATTTTTGGGATGGAACTTATTACAAACGCAACAACTACTGGTGTCCCACCTTTTGGGGCCCCATGCTCAATGGGCCCGACGGCAGGTTGTATTCCGCCAACTACACCTGCAGTACCCAGTATCTCAATGTGATTGAGGAACCCAACCTACCCGGCGCGTTGTGCCATCCGAGGCAAAAAGGCATTGTGATGCCCACGCAGCACGGTTCCCCCCCCAACTTCCCCCACTACCGCCTCGGCCCGGAAGACGGCAGTGCCTGCGACACCCTCGGCATCAACAACGTGCCCTGGGCCTGGTGGCGCTACGCGCAGGATAGCACCTTGTACGGCACGCTGTACTTTAAAGACCTCACATCCTACGAGCCTACGTACTGGCTCTGGGACTTCGGCGATGGCCAAATCAGCACCGAACAGCATCCGCAGCACAGCTACACCGCCCCCGGAACCTACACCGTGTGCCTTATCGCCGGTAATGCCAATGGGGCCGATACCCTCTGCCGCACCATAGAGCTGGCTACGGTGTCTGTGGGTTCGCCGATAGCGCCCAACGTGCACATTGAAGTCTGGCCCAATCCGTTCAACGACGTCGTGACTCTGCAATGGTCGGGCGACTACCTGCCCCTGCGCGCCCACCTGCGCCTGTACGACATGCTGGGCAGGCCCGTGCACACACAGCAGGTGTATGCCGGCTGGAATCGGGTGGACTTGCCAAACTTGCCTGTGGGCAGCTATTTCTGGACGGTGGATGACGCGGGCGTGGTGCTGGAGCGCGGGCAGGTGGTGCGGCAGTGAGGGAGGTATTGCCAACACTTTGCGAGTGACGGGGTGACTGCAGTCACCCCGTCACTAACTGTGCTATTTTTCACACAGATGTTATTATCGCTTACATCCCTTGCTTTGCTCAAGCCGACTGCCTAATTTTGCATCACTTCTTTAAGGCGTTGTTGCATGAATCCAATGGCCATAGCTATCCCGTGAAATTTACACCCCT
>JBMOHO010000342.1:0-3962 GCA_049317805.1 Saprospiraceae bacterium | reverse complement strand
TTGGACGAGAGCTACGCCAAATACCCCAACAGCTTTTACACCAAATTCAAGATTGCAGGGCAAAATCCGGAACCGATCGATTTTAGAAAACCCAATGGCGACATTGACACCCTGCGCCGCCTGCTGGATTACCGCAACCGTTTTTGGGACGGCGTCGACTTTACCGATGAACGCCTCTTGCGTACCCCGGTCATCGCCAACAAACTCAAACGCTACATCACCGAATTGACGCCTCAAAATCCGGACTCGCTTATTAAGGTAGCTGATCCGCTGATCCGTCGGGTGATTCCGCACCGCGAGTACTTTAAATTTTTTGCCAACTGGATCGGCATCTATTACGAAAACGGCCGCACCACGGTGATGGACGGAGAGGCGGTTTACGTACACATCATCAAAAATTTCATGAAACCCGAGCTGGCTTATTGGAGCAATCCGGAAGAAATAGCGTCGCTTCAAAAACACGTTTCCGAAATGGAAGCCAGCCTGTTGGGTCGCAAAGGGCCGGACGTGCGGGCGATGGACATGAACGGGCAATACAAAACCATTTACGAAATGAAAGCACCCATTGTGGTGGTGTTCATGTACAGCCCGGATTGTGAACATTGTCAAAAAGACGCACCGGACATACAGAAAATTTATGATAAATGGAAAGACAAAGGGGTCGACTTTTACGGCATCGGCGTGAATTGCACGGAAGAGGAGCTGCGTCCATTCATAAAAAAGAACGGATTCACGTTTACCAACGTGTACGACCCCACCAACCGGGCCATATATGCCAAGTATTACGTGGACATTACGCCAGAGCTATATGTGCTGAACAAAGACCGGATCATCGTGGCCAAAAACCTGAAGCACGGCCAGTTGGAAGAAATTTTTGAAAAAGAACTCAAGAAGCTGCGCTAAAGACCCCGCTTTTCAGTTTTCCTGTTGTTCCACAGTTGCCGTGTCTTTTCTTTTCCGTTGTTTAAAAAACTTAGGATCCACTACAAGCAGCCCAAACGACTCACAGTCTTCTTTGGTTGTTTTAGCGTGGTGTGCGCCGTGCGCGCGCAGGATGGCGCGGGAGTACACGCCGTCCAATTGTTTGAACCAGGAAAAACGGCGGTGGATGTACACATCGTGGATTAGAAAATACGTAAGCCCGTAGAGGGAAATGCCTACGCCCACAAAAAACACCCAAAAGTGTTCGGTCATGCTGCCGTACATGTAACAACAAGCCGATGGGACGGCAAACACCAGGAAAAAACGATCGTTTTTCTCCCAAAAGCCGTGTTTATGGTGTTTGGGTTGGTGGTGGTCTTCGTGCCAACTCCACAACAAACCATGCATTAAATATTTATGGGTGAACCACGCGGTGAATTCCATGCCGATATAAGCACTCAAAGTGATCAGGGTGTAATACAACCAAATAGCCATGGTTAATGCGTTTTTATGTGGAAACACCCGTTTCGGGTAAAAGTTGAACCAAATAGATCACGCTTCCATTTCGGGCAAGGTCTGTAGCAGGCCTTCGGCTATGCCCTTGGGCGGGTCTGCATGCAAAGGCCGGCCGTTGAGTACTTGTTCATATAGCGCAATGTAATCGGCTGCCATACGCTGTGCGGCAAAGGCTGTATGAGCGTACTGGTGGCAAAGGTGGGCGTCGAAAGCCCGCACATTGCGCACCGCATCGGTCAATTCAGAGGTTTTCATGCTGAGGCAGCCCCAATCCGAATACACGGCATCCACGGCGCCGTGGGCGTGTTCATCGGGCCGGTGGATGGCGCCTCCCGGGCTGATCATTTCGGGCAACACACCAATCGGGGTGCCGATGACCGGACAGCCAAAAAACAAGCTTTCGATGGCCGCCAAACTGAACGGTTCGGGCCAACGGATGGGATGAAGCAGAGCTTGAGATTGGTTCAGCAGGGCATGTCTGCCTTCCAATTGCAGGGTACCGTGAAAACGGACAAATGGGCTGATGGTAACCCGCAATTCTTTTCGAAAGTTGATGCGCGCGCCGCCGATTACGTGCAGGCGCACACCCGCTTTGCCTGCTATGTCAATGGCGCTGCGCACGTTTCGTTCTGGCCACGATGCGTCGCCCAAAAAATGACAATAGGAGCGGCTTTGGCCAAGAGCCGGCAAGACGAATTCGTCCCAGTGTAGTCCCGGCTGCACATGCACGCGGCCCCCATGAAGCTTGGCCTGGGCGGCCGAAACAAATACGGTATTGGTCGTGCCGGGCATACCGGGCGGTAGGTTGTCGTACAAAGTGGACAAATGCGGCCGGTCTATGGCTATGGGATTGCGGCAATGGAAATGCACCAGATCAATATTTTCAGGGATCTGTTCTTCAATCGGAACGGCAGGGTTTATGAAGAGGGTTTGTCCGTATGGGCATTCAGACCCTTTCTGAACCAGACAGGTGATTCGATGTCCCGAATGTTGCAGGGCTTTTGCCAAGGCGAGCACAATGCGTTCGGGGTCTTCAGTCGGATGAGCGCTCAACACACAGTTGCGCACCAAAAGAATATGCATGTCTGGTTTATGTGAGCGACAAATGTCCAACTTTGCAGCCACAATCCAATTTTTATTCCCTGCAATTGAGCTAAAAATGTCTTACCCGGAAACACTTGCATACCTCTATAGCCGCCTGCCCATGTATCACCGGGTGGGGGCGGTGGCATTCAAAAAAGATTTGACCAACACGCTGGCTTTATGCGCGCATCTGGGTGATCCGCACCGGCAATTTCCAAGCGTCCATGTGGCCGGCACCAATGGCAAAGGCTCGGTTAGCCACATGCTGGCGGCCATTGCGCAAGCCGCCGGGTTGAAAGTCGGATTGTATACCAGTCCACACTACAAAGATTTTCGCGAACGGATCAAAGTCAACGGTCGGCTTATGCCCCGACAAGCGGTTGTCGATTTTGTGGCGGACAACCGGGATGTGATTGAGCGCATCCAGCCTTCTTTTTTTGAAGCCACGGTGGCTATGGCGTTTGATCATTTTGCCCGGGAAAAAGTGGATCTGGCGATTGTTGAGGTGGGTCTTGGCGGGCGGCTCGACAGCACCAATGTGATTACACCCTTGCTCAGCGTCATCACCAACATCAGCTATGACCACATGGATATGCTGGGCGACACCCTGCCCCTTATTGCCGCCGAAAAGGCTGGCATCATCAAGCCTGGCGTGCCAGTGGTTATCGGGGAAAGCCATCCGGAAACCATACCCGTTTTTACCCAAAAAGCCCAAATGATGGATTCACCCATCGTGTTCGCCGATCAACGGGTGCGGGTAGCCGAAAAGCCTTCCGATATGCCGGCACACAGCTTGTTTGATGTATGGATCGACGGGGTACTGACTTACCCCAACCTGCTCGTCCATGCCGCAGGGCCGTACTTGCCGGCCAACCTGACCACTTTGGTGGAGGCATGGCGTCATTTGCCCCAGGTACCGGAGACGGCCATGCGCTACGGGTTGGAACACCTGCAAACCCTTACCCGTTACATGGGGCGGTGGCAGTTCATCGGTGACCGCCCCATGATCTTGTGCGACAGTGCCCACAACGAAGCGGGTTTGCGCAGCGCCTTTTCGCGTATCTGCAACATGCCTTACCAGACCCTGCACGTGGTCACGGGTTTTGTACAAGACAAAGACCTGAACAAGGCGCTCCCCCTCTTTCCGGTACACGCACGGTACTATTTTGCCAAAGCCGATATTCCGCGCGGATTAGACGCCGAAACCCTCCGCCTGCAAGCCGAAAGCCATGGGCTGCATGGACGTGCATATCGCTCGGTCAAGCATGCCCTTCGCGCTGCACGCCGCGCCGCATCACCCGATGATTTAATTGTGGTGATCGGCAGCATTTTCGTGGTCGCCGAAGTCTGTTAGTCGTTAGTCGTTAGTCGGTTAGTCGTTAGTCGGTTAGTCGTTAGTCGGTTAGTCGTTAGTCGGTTAGTCGGCCCTGCTTTTGGTTTTT
>JBMOHO010000341.1:0-3965 GCA_049317805.1 Saprospiraceae bacterium | reverse complement strand
GCCCACATGGGTGTAGGCGTTGAAGACCCAAGGCCCCGTTTGGCGTTTCCACAACAACAATTGCGGGAAAACAAACACCAGCCCCGCCACCATGGCCAAGCCCACATGCGCCCAGTGCCCCAACAATACTTTGCGGTGTTCGACACTCCATAAGCAATACCCCAAAGGCAACAGGAAGGCCACCACCTCCGTGGGCCGAGACAGGCACATGAGCGCAAACACTGCCCCCAGTCCCGCCGCGCGCAGGTATGTCGGCCGGGCCACCCATTCCACCGTGAGCCACAACAGTACCCCGTACAAGGCAAACAGGTACACATGCGTCAAACCCGCAGCATACACTGCATAATAAAACAGGTTTGTGCCCAAATACAGCACCAATAAAGTGCATGCCGCCGTAAAATCGCCCACATAACGCCGCAACCAACGCCCCAAACACCACATGCCCAACCACAGATACACCACAGATGACAAGGCAATGGCTACTTGGTATGGTAGCGACAGCCCGTCGGCCGGATAAACGCCGCCAAGCAAAGCAAATCCGTGCGCCAACCCAAAAAAAGGCAACCACAACCACGCCAAACCCATGGTGTACGACGGCACGTTTTTGCCGTTTACCTCGCGCAATTGGTATATATCTGGTGAAATAAAATACGTTTCCGCTTGTTTATCCACGTAATCGAAGCGATCAAGATCGCCATAAATGAAAGCGCCGGGCAAATACATGTAGTACCCGTAAGCATCCCAGGTGAGGAAATGCCGTTTGGGGTCGCGGTAGTCATGCAACCCAAGCACCATGATGGACTGCACCACTACAATCAACACCAGACTCCAACGAACGTACCCTTTCATGTCAACGTTTCAATACCTGTTCAAGGTCGCGCAGCAATGTTTTGCCCGCTTCGGAAAACCTGGCCGTGACCGCAGGATTTTTCTTGCCCTCGACAATGAACGCAAAATTATCAGCCAGCACCTCATCCGGGTGAATGATGTACCCGGTATTGTCCTTGATTTGCCTGAAAAAATCAGGTTGGTCTTTCAACGAAATCGGACTGTGCAGCCCGTCGGGTTTTGTTTTCACCAACCATTTGCCCGCTTTGTCTTGCTCTACGGGAAACAACTCAAATTCCAGGTAGCTGAAAAACACATCCTGGCCTTTTTGATGCCCAGCTTCCTTGGAGTAGATAACCGGTATGGCGCTGATAACGCTGCCATCGGCCTGTTTGAGGTCTATTTTTTGAGCAAAATCCACGCCGTCCGGATTGTGCAACAGCCGCTCGGCGAGCAACGGAGGCATCACCAGGTTTTCGTACCCAATCGCCTGAAAACCGATCAGGGCATACATCTCACGTTGTTTTTGCGGATGCAGCCTCGAAATGACGTGAAACAGCTCATGGTACATGGTGGAGCGGAATGCCGATTTATCGCGTGCCAGCAACACATCATACGGAATCACAATCCCGTTTTCGCGGGTGTAGTACACCGACTCACCGACGTGCTTCGCAGGCGTTTTCAGCAACCACAGGGTGTCGGGATACAAGCCGGGAAACAGAGCCTCAGTCTGCTCGTACACCTCTTTCATGATATCGGCCACCCAAATCGATTCTTCTATGCTGAAATCAGACACATCTTCTTTCAAAAACTTCCGGTATGCCACCGACAAATCACTGCGCGTGGTTTGCGGATTCAACGCCTTTTTCATCTGTATAGACATTTCCACAGGCGTGATGCGGTCGAAATAATGATTGTAGCGGTCTCTCCCGATGGCGTCGCCAGCTTCTTTAGCGTTCAGCAGCAGGGTCAATGCTCCGCCGGCATGCTGAATCCGGTCGATGTGCGCTTGTTGAGACCGACAGGAGGCAGACGCAATGGTCAGGCACATCAGGATATTGAAAAACTGAATCTTCATATAACTGAGGGATAAAAGATGGTTAGTGCAGCGTAACAACGCCATTCAACAATAAAACCGGTTCAAGCAAACCCTCCAATGGATTGGTTTTGTTGTCGACGCGTTTGGTATAAGCGACCAGAAGAAACCGATTGTCTTGTAAGGACAAGCATCGTGAAGGCAAAAATGCAGTATTTTTCAAATTTCTGTCGGAAATAACCGTGTGGCGCAGGGGCTCGTGCCGATCAACGGTGGTCATGGTGACCAATTCGGTGTCATAAGCAGAAAAATAGGCCGTCCCGTCTGCGTCTGCAAGTTGCTGCTTCGTCAAAGTATTGTAGAACAACAACACCTGACCGTAGTAAGGCATGGCAAAACAAGACAATCCTTGTACCGTTTGGCTCGGCATCTGGTGTTTCGGCAATATAATTACCGTATCCAGCAAGCCGTCCGGATGCACAAAGGCCACGTACACATCACCGAAATACACATTGGACAAATCGACCGCTTGTTCAACCGTGTTTTTGGGGCTGACGTTCGTGCTGTTGGTTTCCCAGACATACGCCGCAGCGCCGCTGTCCAAAGGCAGGTAAAATACTTTTGAAGCAAGACAAGTTTTCCGGTAAGAGGCAAGGGGGCGTTTTTTCTGATTGGCCTGAAATACCGAGTCTGCCCTGATGTCCATTTTATGCACCTTCCAAGGCGCTCCCGCCGCATCTAAGTAAGCCACAAAAGCGGTTTGTTGACCTGTTTCCCTGTCAGAACCGATTGCAGCACACACCAATTGGCCGTTTGCCGTTTCCAGCAGATCGGCCGCATGAAAAGTAGCTGCTTCAGGTAAAAGTGAAAAAGTGGATTGCGCTCCTTGTACCGGCAAGCAGTAGGCCCGAAGCGCTTCATTGCCATTGGGCTCCTCCTCATGCGCAAGCAGGTATACATCGCCGTTGTTGGCCACCATGGCTTTCAGGGCCGACCCGTTTTCGACATTGGCCTCTATGCGCACCATTTCTGTTTTCAACAGCCGACGGTTTTCGTCCAGCACCGTCAAAAAACCCTGCCAAGCCGGTTTTCCGTTGATCAAACGCGTAGAGTCGGTGTAGGTGGTCAAAACCATGTACTTGGTGCTGTCTCCCGAAATATCACTAAGGGTTTGCTGAAAATGGATGTTTGGGCCAGTCGGCATTTGGAGGCCTATCGCGGTTTCGGAGGTGATTCGACCTTTATCGTCTATCAAATCTATGAAAAACACCGTATTACCGGATCGGATATTCGTTTTTTCATAATACCAAACGATGTGGCCCTGGAAATACCGAACGGCCAGCGTCTTGAAACCCGGATCATCGCGGATAAATGTTTTTCGAAAAAGCAAATTCGACAACGTATCGCGCTTTTCCAGTACCATGCCGCCGCGCTTAACCGACATTTCCGGCGTCAGATGGCCCAGATATGCGCCAGTATGCTCACCAAAATCTTCGTACAACAGATAATATCCCGTTGGCCCGTATTGCAAACAACCACTGAAGAGGTAATTCAAAGGCACATCAACCGGAAGCCGATGGGCATCGATTTCGATTTGCTGGGCATGTAGACCCCAATGGGCCCATACAAGCGCCCAGGCTAAAGTAGTTATGTGTTTCAATTTTAATGCGTTATGGTGTACAATTTTGAGGGTAAAAGTAGCACAATAACTGTACTTTTCAATCCATCAATGTCGTGCCGCCGCGCGCCGCAACCGGTCGTTGATGGCCCTTCCAAGCCCCGTTTCCGGTGCCGGTTCTGCCAAAATCAGGTCAATATCGGCCGCATCAAGGCGTCTTAAGGCTCCGAAAAGCCGCTGTGCCGCCTCTGCCAAATCTCCTTTTTCGGATAAAAATTCTTCCAGCACCGCTTCTGCTGTTTGACCTGACCCTTGAAAACGGAGAATACCGAGACGCCGTCCTGCAAAACGGTCGATCAAAACCTTCAGATTGCCCACATACACGTGTTTGCGCGGCGCGTAATGGCTGGTCAACATGCCTGGCGCACTCGGATTGCCGCTCTGGTTTATGGCAAGGCGCACCGGCCCCACCTCCGCTTCAAT
>JBMOHO010000340.1:0-4021 GCA_049317805.1 Saprospiraceae bacterium | reverse complement strand
GTTGTCGCGCCGGTAGTTGTAGTCCAATGTATAGCGAATGGAGTCCACCGCGTTGTTGAGCACAGCCGTGCGGCCGTTGGTGTACGTGAGGGAGCCTTCAGCGAGGGAGTTAAGGAGCACGGCGGCGTATACCCCGCCCGCCAGTTCAAAATCTTTCCAGCGGCCCACGGCCAGCACAGGCAAGTCGAGGTATGCATTGTTGACCTGCAGCACGTATTTGGCGTTGCCGGTGGTGAGGGTGTTGCTCTGGGCGTCGCGGAAATAGCGGTATCCCTGGCCGTTGTACTCGTACTTTCCGCCTTTTTTGGAGAACATCAACTCGCTGCGCACCGAAAAATAGTCGTTGAACCCGTATCCAAGGGTCACGCCAATCTGGAAACCCGTCACCGTTTTCCAGTCTTCCAACTCCCGGCCAGCGTCATCGGTTTCGGACGGCCCGTCGATTTTTGAAAAATTCAATCCCGTTTTGAACCCGTAGGTCATTTGTGCGTTTCCGCTTAATCCGGCGCACACGAAGAAAATCAGTACAATTACGCGCATCATGGTGTGTTTATTTCCCGGCAAAGATGCACATTTGCATCAAAAGTTCAACACATGAAAGACTGGCCCCTCTGGGAAGTATTCATCCGCTCCAAACAAGGACTCTCCCACAAGCACGTGGGCAGCCTGCACGCCGCCGATGCGGCCATGGCCATTGAAAATGCGCGCGACGTATATTGCCGCCGCAACGAGGGCATCAGCATCTGGGTGGTCGAGTCGGCCCACCTCCACGCCTCCACTGAAGACGCCGAGGCCTTCTTCGATCCTGCCAACGACAAGGTGTACCGACACCCTACGTTTTACGACTTGCCCGATGAGGTCAAACACATGTAATTACGCCCCATGAACGTTCCTTTTCAATACGTCCTTCGCCTCGGCGACAACGCCCTCATCCTCGCCCAGCGCCTCGGCGAATGGTGCGGCCACGGGCCGGTGCTGGAGCAAGACATTGCGCTGGCCAACATCGCCCTCGACCAACTCGGGCAAGCCCGCATGCTGCTCACCCACGCCGGCGCACTCGAAGGACTGGGCCGAGGGGAGGACGAACTGGCTTATTTCCGCGACGCCCATCAGTACACCAACGTCCTGCTCGTGGAACACCCCAACGAGGACTGGGCCGTTACCATCACCCGCCAGTTCTTTTTCGACGCCTTTAACTTGCCGCTCTACCAGGCCCTCTGCCTCAGCAGCGACGAACATCTGGCCGCCATCGCCCAAAAAGCTGTCAAGGAAATCACCTACCACCTTCGCTTCAGCAGCGAATGGATGATCCGCCTTGGCGACGGCACCGACCTCAGCCGGCAAAAAATGCAAACGGCCGTCGACGACCTGTGGAAATATACCGGCGAGCTCACTACACCCGACGCTGTGGACCAAACGGCCTTCGAAACCGGCCTCGGCCCCAACCTGCACGATATCCGCCACGCCTGGGACCAAACCGTAACCGCCGTCCTCTTCGAAGCCACCCTCACCCGCCCCAACGAAACCTGGATGCAAACCGGCGGCAAACAGGGCCGACACACCGAAAAACTGGGCTTTATGCTGGCAGAAATGCAGCATTTGCAGCGGACGTATCCGGGGCAGGTGTGGTGAGGGTTAGTGCCTTGGTGCTACACCTCAAAATACGCCTAAGGGAACCGTTTTTTTGAAAAAAATGCAAATGATCAAATAATTTGCACAAACTTTGTGCAAATTATTTGATTAAAATGATTCATAGACCCATTTTTGATGCGTTGGCGGCGCATTTGAACCAGCCTCAAGCAACGGTCATCACGGGTATGCGGCGTGTGGGCAAGTCCACTGCAGTTCGGTTTTTGCTCGACCAGGTGCCGCACAACAATAAAATATTTCTTGATTTGGAGCGGGCTGAATATCGTTTCATCCTTAACCAGTCCAACTACAAGGACATCGAAATTAACCTCGCGATTGAAGGCATTGACTTCAAGGAGCCAGCGGTGATTGCACTTGATGAGATTCAGTTGGTGCCGCAGCTACCGAGCGTGATGAAGTACCTGTACGACACCTACGGGGTGAAATTCATCGTAAGCGGTTCCAGTTCTTACTACCTGAAAAACCGGTTTTCAGAAAGTTTGGCAGGGCGCAAGCGCATTTTTGAGATGTACCCACTTGACTTTTCGGAGTTTGTGTCGTTTCGAGGGCAAGACGCTGATGCCTTGCGGCAGTTTGCCAATCAGCCGTTTCAAATCAGTTTTTACCTGAAATGGAAAGAACTATACGAAGAATATCTGCGCTTCGGTGGCTTTCCGGAGGTCGTGTTGGCTGGCAGCGAGGCCGACAAACAAGCGTTTATAAAAGACCTCATCAATGCCTATATTGAGTTAGACATTCGGCTGCTATCGGATTTTTCGGCTTCCGACGACTTGTTGCGCCTCATCCGGCTCCTGGCTACCCGCGCTGGTAGTCGGGTGGATTATACCAAACTCAGCGCAATTTTGGGCATTAACCGCAACAAACTGAAAGATTACCTCCATTTGCTGCATTATACCTACTTCATCATGCCCGTCACGGTGTTCAGTAAAAACCCTGACCGCGAACTGAGCAAACAACAAAAAATGTACTTGGCCGACACGGGCATTTTGCAGGAACTGGCGCAGGTAAGTAGCGGGCAGGTTTTTGAGAACGCCATCGCACTCCAATTGGCGCGTAGGGGCAAAATTCAGTACTACCAAAAGCTGTCAGGCCAGGAGATTGACTTTATTTTGGAAGAAAAAACGGCCATAGAAGTCAAAGAAACGCCTGTGGAGTCGGACTTGCACCTGCTCCGCACCCGCGCCAAAGGCATTGGTATTGAGGATTGTCTTGTGGTAGGCCGTCATCAGCCCATGTCGGGGTTTTTGGGGTTTTATTGGGGCGGCAGCATGGTGTGAAGCAGATATCCTATTCTTTTCGTTTATAAATACCGGCATTTGAAATACATTAGCACTTTGTAACGCTTTACAGGTAAAAACCACAACTTGCTGCAGTGGACATATTAATGTATTCTGACTTGGACGTATCCAAGGTCAAAAAAAGCTTTAACAAAGTTGTGGATCAGCTCCGCGGGGGCAATTTCGCTGGGGCAGACGTGAAGAAAATGAGCAACACCGGCTACTACCGGGCCAAGTTGGATGAAGAGAATCGCCTGCTGTTCAAATTTGGCCGCTGTGGTGACCACACTTACCTGCTCCTCCTGGAGGTGATCCTCCATCACAACTATGCAGCTTCCCGCTTTCTCGGCGGGGCCGCAATCGATGAGCAGAAAGCCATCCCCTTGCCCTCTGCCGCTGAGGTAACAGAAGCGGATGTTGAGCCCCTGCCCTACGTGAACCCCCGTTCGGCCCGTTTTCACCTGCTCAATAAAGTCATTTCCTTTGACGACGATCAACAGGAGGCCTTGCAATTACCTACGCCGCTGATCATCATCGGGTCAGCCGGAAGCGGTAAAACCGCCCTGACGCTCGAAAAAGTCAAAGCCCTGGGTGGGCAGGTGCTGTACGTAACGCTATCCTCCTTTTTGGTGGAGAATGCCGCCGCCCTGTACGCCTCATTCGGCTACCGGAACGACGCGCAGGAAATCGACTTTCTCGCGTTTAAAGAATATGTGGAAACCATCGGCATCCCAAGCGGCAAAGAGATTACGTTCAGGGCGTTCGAGCAGTGGTTCACCCGTTACCGAAGCACCGTCAAAATCCGCGATGCCTACAAGCTCTACGAAGAATTCAAAGGCGTACTCACCGGTGCCAACACCGAAAAAGCCTACCTAACCCGGGAGGACTACCTGGGGCTCGGTGTGCGCCAATCTGTTTTTCCGGCCGACGAGCGCCCGCAGGTGTACGAGCTTTTTGAAAAATACCTACAATTTCTCCAGGAAAACAACTATTACGACCTCAATATGGTGGCCTTTAACCACCTCGAACGCTGTCAGCCAAAGTATGACTTTGTCGTTGTGGACGAAGTGCAAGACCTTACCAACGTTCAGTTG
>JBMOHO010000339.1:0-4021 GCA_049317805.1 Saprospiraceae bacterium | reverse complement strand
CTGGAGTTGACGGCCATGGAGCAGGTGGCGTTTTTGCGAAAAAACAAAACCGCAGCGGCCAATAATTTGATCCCTGCGGGGGTTGTTGATGTTTCAACGGCACCCATAAGTACCCCTTTGGTGGGCTTGCGGTGGGTATGGTAGACGGGTTTTGCTGTTGTTAGCGGCTTTTGCGTACCTCAAACCAAGGCGATGGCTCGCAGCCATCGCCTTGGTGGGCGAGCGCATCCCCTCTCCCCAAACTTGACCATTGAACATTGAACATTTTTTTTGCCGCAGTTGGCTTCCTCGCCAACTGCACCGGCGGAGCCACCACCCAAATCTAAACGCTCATTCCACCGCTTCTTGAACAACTCCATTTAGCCCCATTATACCCCCCCAAACTTTTGCGGTTTTACATTTTGCGGTTTTGCGGTTTTGCGGTTTAAATTTTAAATTTTTAAATGTACAATGCTCAATGTTCAATTTTGAAATGCCCTACGGCTTACTCCACGGCGCGGTCGGTCGCCCACTCTATCCCCTGCGCCACTCCGCCGCCGCCACGCCCTTTTGCTCAATCGATAGCCGGAGCGGACAAACCACCTCACTGGGGGGATGAGGCGACGCGGAAACCAAAGTAGATGTAGCGGTAGCCCGGAACGTCGAAGTTGCGGAACGACACGCGGCAGCCCCCGGCGCTGCTGAGCCAGGAGCCGCCACGCAGCACGCGGTACGAGCCCCCCGGCGGCCCGGTCGGGTTTTTGACAGGCCCTTCCGGGTAATCGTCGAACCAGTCGGCGCACCACTCCAACACGTTTCCGCTCATATCGTACAGCCCCAACTCGTTGGGCGAAAGGCTCTTAATCGGGTGGGTTTTGTCTTCGGCATTTCTATCATACTGGGCCACTGCCGTCAAATTGTTGCTGCCAGCATACTGGTAATTGCCGCTTCGGGCGCCACCCCGTGCGGCATATTCCCACTCCGCCTCGGTAGGCAGTCGGTAGCGGATGCCTTTGCTCATGGCATTCAGTTTTTGGAGAAATTCCTGGATGTCGTTCCAACTGACTTGTTCTACAGGGCAATCATCGCAGTCATTGAAATAAGAAGGGTCGCTGCCCATCACCGCCCGCCACTGTTTTTGGGTCACTTCTGTTTCCGCCAAGTAAAAGCTGCTCAGGGTCACCTGATGTGCGGGTTTTTCATGGTCATAGCATTTGCTGTCGCGCCCGTCTATGCAGCCCATGGTAAAGATACCGCCTTTTACAAACACCATTATACCCATCAGCGGGTCGGTTAAGTTGTCTCTGATATCTAAGGTAGCGGCGGTGGCTACGGCGGGTGTATCGGATGGTGATGTGGTGGTGTAGACAGGTGGGTTCAACAGCCATACAAACAGCAGGCTGGCTGCCAAAGCAGTGCCTCCAATCCCGGCGTATCGAGTCCATTGTATGGGCGGTTTTTCAGCTTTTCGCTGCAGCCGGATGAAGCGGCGCGCATCGGTAGCATAGGCGCTGTTGGGCCATTTTTTCAAGAAAGCCTCGTAGCCCGCAGGAGTGTTTTGCGCACAAGCGACCTGCCAATCGGCATCCTGTGCGCGGCGGGCCTCCAACTGACGCTGCTGCTCCTCGGCGGCTGCCCGGCGGAGGAGCACCTGATCCGCAACCGCGCGTTCATGCTTTTCTGTTTCGGCGTCTTGTCTTTGTATATCGGCTTCTTTTTCGGCGCGCAATTGGGCGGAGAGCTCGCCTACGCTTTCCACTACCCTTGTCCAGGCCTGGTGATGGGTTGTCCACACCGGGTCTTCCACGGCCATGGGCCCTTGCCCCGGGTACAATGGTTCGGCTTGCAGCCCACTCAGCACCGGGTCGTACTTCCAGGCGCAGTGCGACACGATGACTGGCACTACGCGCGACACCCCCCGCCGCAGGCGGTCCAGCGCGGTTTGCAGCTCTTTGTACTGGATGAAATCGGAGTTCAGCGAGTTGGCGCTCACAAGGAGCAGCACCAGGTCGCTTTGGTCTAATTCGGCCTCGATGCGTTTTTCCCAGGCTTCCCCGGGCTGGATGTTCCCGTCGTGCCACACCGCAATCAGGCCGCTATTGGTCAGTGGGCGCAGGTGCCGGAGCAACTGATTTTTGTGCGCCTCGTCGGCGCGGGCATAAATGATAAACGTTTTGAGCGGCAAAAGCACGATTTGAGTGGGGATTTGTCGAAGAAATTTGGCCTTCGCAAATATACTTGCTTTAGTTGCTTTTTTTGTCAAATCAAATCAGGCATCGGGATGTGGAAACCGATTCGATGGATTCACCTACGGAAAAGCAACTATTTGAAATCCCGTTCACAATTGATACTTTTGCAGTATCAAAAACATTTTTACGAGCTGTTGGTGTTTAACAGTTGACCATTCAAACACGATATGACCGAATCGATCTTTGAAAAATTAAAGGCACTACCGCCTTTCCAGCAACAGGAATTGCTGGATTTTGCTGAATATCTAGTTCGCAAATATGGCAATACAGCGCCTGAAAAGAAGCGAACGGCTGGCTCTCTGAAAGGATTCCTAATTTATATGGCGGAAGATTTTAATGCGCCTTTGGATGATTTTAAAGATTATATGGAATGAAAAAATTACTGCTTGACTACCAGTTCATCATTTACACCAACGGGGCAACTGGCAGTCACCCCGTTGGCGTAAGTACCGAACTCAAAAGAGCGTCAACGCGTGATCACCACCGCGCGTGTCTGCACCGCGCCGTCGGTTTGCACCCGCACATAGTACACACCCGATTCCAGGTCGGCTCCTGTTACGGAAAACGAATGGATGCCTGATGGGCGCATCTCGGCCGCTGCAACAGTGCGCACCAACTGGCCAAGCTGATCAACCAATTGGATGTGAAGCAGGCTTTCCGTTTCCAGGCCGAGGGAAATGGTAAAATCGGCGGAGGTGGGGTTGGGGTAAATGCTAAAACCTGTTTTCAAATTTGTTGAAACCAAATTCCGGCTTTCCGTTGCCGCTTCGCTTGAGGCCATTGCTGGTTTGGATGCGCTACACCCCTCAATAAAACCGTGGTAAATATTGCCTGATTTTACATGAAATGGCGGCGTTAATCGGATGAAACCACCCGAATTGTGCGTCAACTCGCACCCATCACAGGTAACATCTGAACGGACTTCAGAGGAGGCCTGTCTGTACCGAACAGCTCCACCTGAATAAGTCGTGGTAGGTTCAACGTACACGGCTGTACAACCCACAATGCATTTTAGTGCTTCGTACGCATTGACACGTCCACTGCCAAGCTGGCCAACAAAAAACGGATTGTCGGCGTCAATATCGTCGGCAGTTGACAACACACAATTCACCACATCGGCATTGCTCATGGCCGGCGCGTACACATCCCGCGCACTCAACGCCAGCCCGATCAAACCTGCCACGTAAGGAGAAGCCATGGAAGTGCCCCCTTTGGAGCCTACGCCGTTAAATGGAACTAAACTTTGTATGCTGGAACCCGGCGCTGACACGTCGATCCAGGTGCCGAAGTTGGACGATCCACTTTTCATGTCATTAATGTTGGTGTTGGCTACGGCAATAACACCCGGATATTGTGCTGGAAATGATGTTGTATCCAGGGCATCGTTGCCGGCAGCGGCTACCAGGATGCTGCCTGAACTTAATGCGTTTGCAATAATAGTACCACACACCCCGCAGCCGTTGAAGCCGCCCCACGACATGTTGATTACATCTGCGCCATTGGAAGCTGCCCAGGCTACGCCCTCATAAGCATGGCTCAATCTTGTAGTAGTACTGGTGTCTCGCGTACATTTAATGGGCATAATGGATGTATTATACCCAATGGAGGCCACATTTAATCCATTGTTGGTGGTAGCACCCGAAATGCCCGCTACGTGGGTACCGTGATCCAGGATAGTGGTTGGCCCAGGCGGATCGGGGTTATTGTCGGCATCGGCCACGTCTCGACCTGCTACAGCGTTCAGGTCGTTGTGCGAACCTTGCACTGCGTTGTCTACTATTGCTACTACGACT
>JBMOHO010000338.1:0-4032 GCA_049317805.1 Saprospiraceae bacterium | reverse complement strand
ATTATTGATAAATTTCAGCGTAAAGCAAAAGAAAAAAATCTTGAAATTTCGTTTTACAGTTCCTCAAATACTAAACCAATATTAAAAATTAATCAAGAAACCCAGTTTTTCAAAATTGCCCCTACATTCATTGAGACTGAGTTTGTTTTGTATGGTAAAGTGAATGAAGAGGGAGGTAATAATCCTAACTTTCACCTACTGACTAAAGAATATGGCAAACTAATCATAAGTGCAACCGAACAACAGCTTTTGGAAGGAGAAAAGCGTTTGTTTAAAACATATGGAGTAAGGGTAAAAGGAAAACTAAATCTTGCTGATGGTAAACCTTTCGATTTAAAATTGATTGATTACATTACCTACAACCCAAACTACAATGAGAATAAATTGGATTTACTAATTGAAAGAGCCTCAATAAATTGGAATACAATCCCTAATGTAGATTCTTGGTTAAACGAAATAAGAGGAGGAACAAATGGATAGTATTCTCCTAGACACTTCGTTTTGTATTAGATTGCTCAAGAGCAATGACCCATTACATCAAAATGCAAAAGACTATTTTAAATACTTTTTAGAACAAAAGGCAGAAATCTATAGTTACCACTACCAAAAGGTTTTAATATCGTATTGCTCGATTTAGAAATTCCTTTGAAAGATTTTGTTTGGGAAAAGCCCAAAGGATAGTACACGCGAGGCACAGTCTCGCGCGAGCAAAGTCATTGCTCATGCAACATTTAACGTTATCCCTTTCCTACATATCAAAAAATCGCTGACCTTTGTTAGGTAAACCAATAATGTTAAACGATAAACTAATAAGTCAACCATGAAACTTTTTTCAACCCTCTTTTTGCTGGCGCTGCTTTGTGCCGGACAGCTCACCGCGCAAAGCACCCGCAAAGTGGCGCCCTCTAAACCCGGAAGGCTCAACCCCGCCCAGGCGCAAATCGCCTGGCCCGGCAAAAACACAGTGCCAGCAGCTGCTAACCCGTTCAACCTCGGCCATGTGCAGTACCCGACCCTGTCTGCCAACGCCATCCACCGCAACCCCGCTGGCGTACGCACCACCCTGGGCAAAAACGGCCTGCCCATCCTGTTTGAAGGCAAAACAGCCGCGTCGGTAAGCCTGACCGAGCAAAACAACGCTGGCAACCAGGCATTGGAATACCTCGCCAGCCTTCAGCCAGATGGCGTACGCAATCCAAAAGCTGAATTTCAGGCATTGTCTGTCAACACAGACGAACAAGGCAATACCCACGCCCGTTTGCAGCAAATGTGGAACGGTGTGCCGGTTTTCGGCGGCGAGGTGGTTGCACACACCCGTGCTGGCGTGTTCCAGATGCTCAACGGCCGTTATTTCCCCACGCCCGAACTGGTTTCGGCCGTACCTGCACTGGATGTCGACCAATGCAAAAGCATCGTGTTCAACCACTACGGAATCGACAAAGTGAAAACAACATGGTCGACGCTTGACCTCACCGTCGTGGGCGGCAAGGCATTCGATGCAGAATTGGTGGTGTATCACCCGGGCAACCGCCTGAACAGCGAGCGCCTGACCTGGAAGGTGGAGTTCCACCCCAACCTCATCAAGCGCATGATCTACTTTGTGGACGCAGAAACCGGCGACGTGCTGAACGCCATTGACCAAACCTGCTCTTTTGGCCACCACCACGATGCAGCAGTTGGAAATGAACTACCGCCTGTAACAGGCTCGGGTCTCGACCTTTTCAACACCAACCGAACTTTTGGCGCGTGGCTGCAAAGCGGCACGTACTACCTCGAAGACGCCGGTAAAACGATGTACAACGCCGGACAATCCAACATGCCGTTCGACCCGGTCGGCGTCATCATGACCCTCGACGCGTTTAACACGTCGCCCGAAAACCAGAATTTCAATTACGACATCGTTACGTCCACGTCCACTACCTTCAACAACAAAAAGGCCGTGAGCGCGCACTACAACGCCAGTGTGTCTTACGATTACTACAAGAACACGTTCAACCGCAATTCCATCAATGGCACAGGCGGCAACATCCTGAGCTTCATCAACGTATCGGAGGGCAACGGTTCCTCCATGGAAAATGCCTACTGGAATGGCGCGGCTATGTGGTACGGCAACGGTGGCTCCACATTCAAAGAACTGGCCCGCGGACTCGACGTGGCCGGACACGAAATGACCCACGGCGTGGTGGAAAAAACTGCCAACCTGGTGTACGAAGACGAACCCGGCGCATTGAATGAATCGTTTGCCGACATCTTCGGTGTCATGATTGACCGCAACGACTGGCTCATCGGCGAAGACGTGATGCAGCCCGGTGCCAGCCCAAGCGGCGCACTCCGCAGCCTCCAGGATCCGCACAACGGCGACGTGACCAACGGCCAATGGTGGCAGCCCAAAAATGTAAGCGAACAATACACGGGTAACCAGGACAATGGCGGCGTGCACATCAACTCCGGTATCCCCAACTACGCCTATTACCTGTTCGCTTCCAACGGCGCTGTCGGCAAAGACAAAGCCGAACAAGTGTACTACAAAGCCCTCCGCGATTACTTAGTGAAATCCAGCCAGTTTGTAGACTGCCGCATCGCCGTCATCCAGGCGGCTCAAGACCTCTACGGCGCGTCGGTGGCCCAGGTGGCTGCTAATGCCTTCACAACCGTTGGCATCATCGGCGACGATCCGGGCGGCAACTACCTCGGTGAGCTCAGCCCCAACCCGGGCACAGACTATGTAGTGGTGGTGAGCAACGACCTGCAAAATGTTGACCTCTACTCCGGCGCAGGTGCCTCCATCGGCACCTTATTTGATCAGGGCGTGAGAAGCCGCCCAAGCGTTACCGACAACGGCAAACAAATGGTTTTTGTAGACGATGCCGGCAACATCATTGGCATCGACTTTACTTACAACGGCACAAACATCAACATCACCACCTCTGTCGTCAGCTTCGAACCCGTATGGCGTAATGCTGCCATCTCTAAAGACGGTCGTTTCTTAGCCGCTCTTTCTGAAAATGAGGAACCGATCATCTATATCATTGACCTCAATGACCCTTTGCTAACCGAGTATCCCTTCGAATTATACAACCCAACCAGCTCTACCGGCAACCAGGTGACCAACGACGTACGGTATGCCGACGTGATGGAGTTTGACTATTCCGGCGAATACCTGATGTACGATGCCTACAACGAACTGAACAACGGCCAAACCGTGTTGGGCTACTGGGACATTGGCTTCCTGAAATTCTGGGAAAACGGCGCTTTCACCGACCCCGCTGATGCTTTCATTTCCAAACTGTTCAACGGCCTGAACGAAAACATCAGCATCGGCAACCCTACGTTCTCCAAAAATTCACCGTTCGTCATTGCGTTTGATTACATCGATGACAACATCAATCAGGTGGACATCCTCGGTGCCAACATCGAAACCGGCGCTGTGGGTATCATCGTGGAAAACAACGGCTCTGAGGGTTGGCCCTCTTACAACCGTTTGGACAACCAGCTGGTGTATGAAGGGCTGAACACGCAGGGTGTGTACAACATCTATCGCCGCGGACTCGCATCGGATAAAATAACCGGCCAGGGCAACGAAACACTTTTCATCAGCGACCGCAACTGGGTGCGCTGGTATGCCAACGGCAACAGAAGCCTGATCGTCGATGCGGATGAAGCCACTGAAAACCCGTTTGAACTCAGCGCAACGCCCAACCCTGCCAGCGAACAAGTCCGCGTGGCATTCCACCTCGAATCGGCCGCCGACGTGCAACTCACGCTCTTCAACCCACTCGGCCAGGCTGCGCTTTCCCAAAATGTGAAAGCGGCTGCAGGCGACAACCAGTTTGACCTCAACCTCAACAACCTGCCTGCAGGCACGTACACGCTGCGCATGGCCTCGGGCAATGCGGTTGCAGCGATGCAAGTGCTGAAGTACTGAGTTTTCAGTTATGAGTACTGAGTTTTGAGTTTTGAGTAATGCGTTTTGGGAACCATAATTGGCAAGGCTCCCAAAACTCATTACTCATTACTCAAAACTCATTACTC
>JBMOHO010000337.1:0-4047 GCA_049317805.1 Saprospiraceae bacterium | reverse complement strand
ACTAACGACTAACAGACTAACGACTAACAGACTAACAGACTAATTACTAACTTTTTTGATTTGTTCTTCCAGTTCCAGTTCGTCGCCGGGGGCGTATCCCACGTGTTCCCAGACAATTTGCCCGGTGGCGTCGAGCAGCAGGGTATGGGGAACGGATGTGACATTCACTTTTTGTTGAAATTCCTTGTTGAAATCGTGCAGGATGCGGTAGTCCCAGCCTTTTTCGGCCACCGTTGCCGGAATTTTGGCGGCGGTGCGGGCGTCATCTACGCTGATGGCCACGAGTTCGACGCCGTATTGTTTTTGCCAATCGCCATAATAGTCTTTAATGGCATCAAGTTCCTTTTTGCAGGGGGAGCACCAGGTGGCCCAAAAGCTGATGACCGTTACCTTGCCGCTTTTGCCGAGGGTGTTCACGTCCAATGATTCACCCTGAAGGGTTTTGACCGTGGCCGAAGGCATGGGCTTTTGGGCGGCCAAGGCGGTCACGCCAAATAATAACGCGAAAAGAAGCGTTGTTTTTGTCATAAACGAAATTTTTTTTAAGTGTAGATAAAAAAAAGCATACAAATGTACAGCAATTAAATTTCTATAAACAATGTTGGTATTCCTAATGATTTGCAAAAGGGCATTTGATCAGGGCATACACAGTTCTTTCAACTCCGACAAGCTTCCCCTGAACACGTTAAAATCCACTGGTTCGTTGATGCCATTCACACGGCCCTGGTCGTTGTGCTGCCAGAATTGCCAGTCGCTGTCATCGGGCATAGACAAGCGGGGGGTGCGGTAATGTGCAATCCAGCGCGGATAGGCATCGAACGCTGGCTCATCGGCAAAGTAGTTTTTGTAAAAATCGCGGTTGGTGTACAGGATCGGTTTGACGCCGTAGTGTTTCTGCAGCAAATCCATGAACATCTTGGTGTGGGCGCGCACCTGCTCGCGCGACATGCCGCGTTTTTCTTCCACATCCACCACCGGCGGCAGGTCGCCTGAACTCAGTTTGACGGTTCGGATAAAATGCTTTGCCTGGTCTTTGGGGCTGATGTCTGGCAAAAAGTAGTGGTAGGCGCCCCGGATGAGTCCTTCCGAGCGCGCCTGCTTCCAGTTGTGGCTGAAATACGCATCCTTGAGCCACGACCCCTCTGTGGCTTTGATGAAAGCAAAAGACATGCGCACCTCGCCCACTTCCATGCGTTGCACCCGCGCCCAGTCAATCCGGTGCTGATAACGGCTCACGTCAATGCCATGCACTTCAAAATGCCCGGGCAAGGGTATCCCAAAATGGCGGTATTCCTGGTAATGCATCGGATACTCCACAAGCCGCCAAACGGCGTACCGCAAATCGGGTATCAGCACAAACAAGGCCGCCACAATACCCGATGCCACAGCCAATTGACGGCGGGCCGCCTTGTTGTTGGTTGGCGGTTTGAAAAACGGGGGGAATAAAGTGGACAAGAGGGATTTACCCATTGGGATTGCGGAGTACGGAATTTGGAATGCGGAATTTGGGTTAAGCGCCTTTAAATATGGGTTTGCGTTTTTCGAGGAAGGCTGCCACGCCTTCGCGGTAGTCTTCGGTTTGGCCGGCGGCTGTTTGCAGTTGGTCTTCTACTTGCAGTTGCGCTGCAAAATCATTGGAAAAAGAGTGGTTGAGGGCTTTTTTGGTGAGTCCGAGTCCAACGGTAGGCATTTGTGCGAGCGTTTCGGCTATGCTAATGGCTTCTTGCATGAACGTGTCGTCGGGAAACACTTTCCAGATCATGCCGATGGACGCGGCTTCCGTGGCGCTTATTTTGGGTGAAAGCATCATGAGGGCGGCGGCACGTTGCAGGCCCACCAGCCTCGGGAGCGTCCAGGTGCCCCCGCTGTCGGGGATCAGGCCGATTTTAGAAAACGCCTGGGTAAACGAAGCCGACTCGGCCGCCACGGTGATGTCGCAGGCCAGGGCAATGTTGGCACCCGCGCCGGCCGCTACGCCGTTTACGGCACACACCACCGGCTTATCCAGCATGCGGATGCCCAAAACGATGGGATTGTAGCCCGTAGAAATGATGTCGGTCAGGCTTGGCCCGTCAGGCGCGGTCACTTCCTGCAAATCCTCGCCGGCACAAAACGCCTTTCCTTCGCCGGTCAGGAATACTGCCCGGACGGCGGGATCTGTCGCGCAGGCATCCAGGGCTGACAAAATTTCCATGCGCATGTCGTGGTGCATGGAGTTAAACACTTGAGGCCGATTCAGGGTGATGCGGGCTACGTGGTTTTCGATGTTGAAGTGGATGTATTGCATGTGGGGGAGGAGTTTAGAAGTTTAGGGGTTGAGGAGTTGAGGGGTTGAGGGGTTGAGGAGTTGAGGAGTTGAGGGGTTGAGGGGTTGAGGGGTTGAGGAGGTGCAAAAATAAATATTCAAAAGTTAGTATCGGGCAAAAACCGAGCGGGGTACTGGAGCCGTATAAGTGGATAAGCAAGCTTGCGGGAATCCATTTCCCACTTTTTATCACCAACAACCAGTATAACAATGAACTCTATCATGCTACTGCGCATGGCGGGCCGGGAAAAGTATGTGTTGTTTGCAACCTTACTCCTGTTCAGCCTCAATTTGATGGCCTCCAGCCACCGGGAAGCCCCGCTGATCGCCAATGATCCGTTGGCCGACAACACCGACCTGTACGCATTTCGCAGTCCGGACGACCCCAACACCATTACCATCATTGCCAATTACATTCCGGCCGAATTGCCTTTTGGCGGCCCCAATTACGCCTCTTTCGGCCAGAACATCCGGTACGAAATTCACATTGACAACAATACAACGACACCCGGCGACGACATCGTGTACCGGTTTACCTTTCAGGTGGTCAATGAAGACCCGACTACGTTCTTCAACATCCGCCTGGGCCAGGAAAACCTGAAAACCACGTACACCGTACAACGCAGCACCAACGGCGGCACTTCGTTCACCACGATTTTGTCCAACGGCATTGTACCACCAAACAACATCGGCCCACGCTCTATTGAAGGCGGCGCCGGTTTGGGTGCAGCCAACTACAAAGAGCTCATGACGGCCGCCATTGGCACCACCTCAACGGGCGAAAAAGTGTTTTGTGGCCCCGTAGATGATCCATTCTACGTGGACCTCGGCGGCATTTTTGACCTGGGTGACTCCCCGCGTCAAACAGGCAAAGTGCGCGACGGCATCGCCAAGTTCAACGTGCACACCATTACCCTGCAAATTCCGATCAGCACCCTGCAGAAAGACGGCAAGGGCGTGAACCAGGCCGCCAACATCCTCGACGGCGATTTTGTGATCGGCGTTTGGGCCTCGGCCAGCCGCCAGGCCATCCGCACCCTCGCCACCAACGGCAACGCGCCAAACGACAGCGGCAACTGGATTCAGGTGTCGCGCCTCGGCATGCCCCTGACCAACGAAGTGCTCATTCCGGTAGGCAACAAAGACCGCTGGAATTTTGAGACGCCTTACCAGGATCTCGCCAACCTGTCTTTGTACGGAAACTATTTCTACAACCCGGAACTGGGTTTGTATATGGACGACAGCCAGTTTGGTACCGCCGTACCGGGCTTCCGCGGCCTGCGCATCCAAAGCAAATCGCTGGGTGCTTTTGACTTCCGCAATGGCAAAGACGGCCTGTTTGGCCTCAAAGGCAACGCGGCACTCGACAACACTGCTTTATCTGAGGCCAATTTTGGTGCGCTGCTGCTGCCAAAAGCCGGTGCGCCACGCTCGGTAGACCTATGGCCCATATTCCACACTGGCGTACCCAACCTGCGTCCATACCAGTTGGCCACCGGCAAAAACGGTGATCCGCTCGCTGCCGGCAAGCCGTTCATCAACAACTTCCTGCCCAACGGTGGAGACATGCTGCGCCTCAACATGGCTGTGCCGCCTACCCCCCGCAATGATCCCAAATTCAGTTCGCTTGGCATCGTGCAGGCAGCGGTATTGGGCCTGACTGATCCAGCTTACACCAACATAAACCTCCAGTTTATCCCCAACATGGACGGCTTCCCCAACGGACGCCGCCTGGAAGACGA
>JBMOHO010000336.1:0-4059 GCA_049317805.1 Saprospiraceae bacterium | reverse complement strand
ACCAGCGCCCAACCCAACCAGCCCGGGTGCGCGCGCTGCATGGTGTTCCACAGCATGCGCTCGTCTATGGCGGCCAACACCAACCCAATGATGAGCACCGACAGCCCAAGCTTCAGCAGCAACTTCCAGTTCATGCCGGCACGCGCTCGTCGGCGGTGTACAGGCTGCGCACTTTGTAGGGTTTTTTGTCTTGCGACTCGTAGTACGTGCGCACCAGCATTTCGGACAAAATGCCTAAGGCAATGAGCTGCAAGCCGGCCATGGTGAGCACCGTGCCCAGCATGAGCAGGGGCCGCCCCCAGATGTCGTGGCCCAGGATCTTTTCGAAGCCTAAATAGAGCATGATGATGGCACCCACGCCGAACGACAACACGCCCCAGCCCCCGAACAGGTGCATGGGTTTGTGGCGGAAACGCTTGAGGTACAGGATCAACAGCAGGTCGCTGAACACCCGAATGGTGCGGTTGATGCCGTATTTCGACTTGCCCGCGCCGCGCGGGTGGTGGGTCACGGGCGTTTCGTCCATGCGCGCGCCCTCCAGATCGGCCAGCACAGGTATGAAGCGGTGCAGTTCGCCGTAAATGCCGAGGCTCTTGGCCAATTCGGCGCGGAATATTTTGAGGGTGCAGCCGTAATCGTGCAGGTGCACGCCGGAGGCTTCGCGGATCATCCAGTTGGCCACTTTGCTGGGTGCCTTGCGCAGCAGCATGCCGTCCTGGCGTTTTTGGCGGATGCCGGCCAGCAGGTCCAACTGACCGTCTTTGGCCATTTGGAGCATGCGGGGCACGTCTATGGGGTCGTTTTGCAGGTCGCCGTCCATGGTGGCAATCCATTCGCCGCGGGCGTACTCAATGCCCGCAGCCAGGGCGGCGCTTTGGCCGTAATTGCGGCGGAAATCCACCACCCGCAGGCGTGGATGCCCGTTTTCAAGGATTTCGGCGAGGGTAGCGTCGGTGGAACCGTCGTTGACGTACAGGATCTCATAGTCCATGCCCTTCAAGGCGGCGTCAATCTGTTCGATTAAGGGGTGTATGTTGCCCGACTCGTTGTATACGCACACCACTACCGACAAGTGGCAGGCATACGTGTTGCGTTGCTGTAATTGGGAGGTCATAAGCAATAAAACGGCAAATGTAGGGCGAAGTCACCATTTAACGGTCATGCTCAACCCGCATGAGGTGCAAAAACCGGTTGTCAAAAATCCGTATGCTGTCCAACACTTCTCCTTTTATGTCCGAAAACCGGGCGCGCTCCACCAAAAACAGGGTTTCCGGCGGAGGCACAGCACATCGAAACACGATCTGCCGGGTTTCATTTTCAATGTAAAAACGCGCCACGTTGTCGGTATCAGCACCCTGGTGCAGGCAAATGTGTTGTCCGGGAAAACGCGCGGCAATGCGCCGGGCATCCTCGCGCGACCAACCGAATTTGGCTTCTTCAGTTCGAAACGGAATCACAAACAGGTTCAAGCCAATGCGCACCACCAGTACCACACCCACCGTCCAAAACAAAGCCCGTCGCCGATCGGCCCACAAAGCCCAACAAACCGCAATCGCCAACAAAAGGGTGATCGCCCAGCCCGCATAAAACAACGGCAACTGATGCAAGCGCTCCACAAACGGCAAACCCGCCACCACCAGCAGCACCAGCAGGCCCAGCACCCTGAACACCCACCCCAACACCTCCCTTAATCTTCCCGAATCTGTGGTTAATATATAGTAAAAAACTACATTAAACACCGGAATGAACATCAGCAAATACCGCGGATACACCTCCACCGAACTCCAGTACACCGGCAAATTGGCGCACATCATCCAGAAATTGTAGCGCACAAATGGCTCGTCCTGCACCCATCTCCAAAACCGGGGGTGAAACACCAGTACCAGCAACAATGACCAGGGCAAAAAATGATACACCTGTTCCGCCGGAAAGGTCAAGAGGTGCAACAGCGTTTGGCCCCAGCCAAAATGGGTGACGGTGCGCTGCAGCGACTGATCCAGCAAAATGCCAAATGCCTGATCCAGCGACACCTGTCCGGCGTACACGGCGTAATAGGCACCCGCCAACAACACCCCCAGCACACCGCCCGCTATATGCGCCCCGGAAAACAACCTGCGCCATTGGCCCAGCAGCACCAGCGCCGTGGGCACGCTGATGGCCTGAAACACCACCGCTGGCAGCCCTTTCAACAAAAAACCCGCAGCCATGAGGGCATACGACACCGCAAACAACCGCCACCAATACCCCTTGCGGCCCCAGGCGTACAGCAGCATCCAGTTGAGGTACATGAGCCACGAAAAACACACGTCGATGAGCCCCAGCATGGAATCCCAGAACAACATGCGGCCGCTGCTCACCAGCATCAAGGCGGCCAATACTCCCGCCGCCGGGTCGAACGCCCTGCGCACGTGCACATACACCGTACAGGCAAACAGACCCAGGAAAAACAGGGTCGTGTTGCGCGCGGGCCACTCGCCAAACGAGCCGAATACCGCGCGGGCACCCAGCAACACCCAGTTGTATAAGGGCGGTTTGTTGAAATACGGATCGCCGTTGAGCGTGGGCACAATGTAGTTGCCCGACAAGTGCATCTCCAGCGCCACTGTGGAGCGGATGCCCTCGTCGCCGATGAACGGCATGCTGTCTAGGTTGATCCAAAATGCCGGCACGCACAGGGCGAACAGGATGGCGTACACCGCCGCGTCGGGCAAGCGAGAAAAGAAAGAAAACACACGCATGGGGGGCAAAAGTACGCGCTTAAAACGACACATCAATCTGACCCCGAATACCAAACTCCGGTGCCCCGGGGTGATCCAGGTACGTAAAACGACGCACCACGTCGATGCGCAGCAACTTGAAAATGTTGCCCACGCCCACGCTGGCCTCTATGTACGGCTTGGCACCCAGGAAGTAAGAAGCGGTCGAGCCGTCTGCATTCGTGGGCAGGTAATACAGACCGGAACCTTCTACCGGTCGGTTTTCGGACCTTACGCTGCCGTACAGCACTTTGACGGTCGCGTATTCGCGCAGTTTGAGGCGGCGGAGGAGCGGAATTTTGTTCAGGAAAAAACCGTAAAAACTGTGGTCAATGTTGAACGCCACGTACCGGTCGCTCATAAACTCCATGAAATTCATGAGGTTGTACGAAAATTTGTCGTACACATACGACTGGTTGGCGCGGTGGATGTTCAGCAAAGGGTAGGGGACTTTACCCAGTATGGAACCCGCTTCCAGGTACATGGTGTTGTAGCCAAACGGAGGCGTGTTGCTGTATTTGCGGATGCTCAAGCCAAACTGGTTGAAGCTGTACTCGCCACCGTAAATGCCGTCTACACCCAGTGTGTAGCGCGCCTGCATGATCCAGCGGTAATCAATTATTTGCCGATAGGTTTTGCTTTGGTAAAACTTTTCGCCCGGCGCATAGCGCAGGTGGAGGAAAAACCTGGAAACGGTGAGTGGATCATCTTCCAGACGGCCTGATTCGGTAGGCACAAAATGCAGGGCACCGGCAGGGCGCAGTTCCTCGCGTTCGGTACCCACGGTGTACGAAAAATGGTTGATGAACTCCCGCTCGTGCTGGATCGTAATTTTGTCGGTATAGGTAAATTTGTCGTTAACGCCCCGCACAAAGGAAGTCAGGAAAGTGTTGCTGCCGGTCTGATACAAAAGCAGTCCCGGCACAATCAGGTCTTTGTTGTACCGAAAGCGGATGATGTTGAGCGGAAATTCGTTGTGGTACGTGCCGGGCAGCGCAAAATCGGCTCCGAACGAGCCCTTCCACTCCTTGTCTAGCAGGCCGTAACCAATGGTACCCGACAGGCGGATTTTGCGGCTGAAGCCCGGACTGGTGCGCATGCCGTACCGAAAACGCTGCCCTTCTACCGGGTTGAAGGAGTAGAACGTGGCCATGGGCCCGATCTCAAAGTTTTTGCCCGCCGGTACGTACCCGATGATGGCCAAATCGAGCAGGTTGGCCCCGCGTTTGAACAGCTTGGTGTGCGACAGGCTGTCCATGGCCGTGTATGTGGTGGCTTCTGCAAGGGTGAGTGCCTGCGGGCG
>JBMOHO010000335.1:0-4143 GCA_049317805.1 Saprospiraceae bacterium | reverse complement strand
GCAGAAGCAGGAGCGCCGGGCCCCAACGCGCAGGTGGCCATCGCTGCTGCTGCTGCCAAACAGGCCGAGATCATACAGCGCATCAACGCACTGCTGGAAGGTTCCTGGATGGTTTACCGCAAAGCTGCAGAAAGCATTCCAACCAACTTGTTTAAAGACTTTGATCGCTTGTAGATCCGCATTCCGGTTCAATTTCAAAATTTTTTCGTCGAAATTTCAATAAACTTAATCACAGCTGGGTTGTTTTTCCCACCTTTGCGGGATTAAACAATCTAGCTTCATTTTTATCTGCAACCCCGAGTCTATCCAATTAACCATCGATGTTTTACATTTTAGCATTTAAATAAAAATTTTCAATGAAAGGTAATCAGGGAAAACTGACTACAATCGGAGTCTTTTACGACGGCAATTATTTCCAACACATCAGCAATTATTACGCGTATCACCATGAAAGACGGGCTCGAATCAGCGTAGCCGGCCTACACAGTTTCATCAGACACCGGGCTGCTTTAGAGGAAAACACTGAGTTTCATCTGAACACCATTGTGGATTCACATTACTTTCGCGGACGCTTGAGCGCACAGGAAGTAAGCAACGAAGGCAATCGATTGTATTTTGAACGCCTTTTTGATGATATCCTGATGATGGAGGGCGTAACCACCCACTACTTACCGGTGCGGTATATTCAGGGTTACCGACAAGAACGCGGTATTGACGTATGGCTGGCGCTGGAAGCTTTGGAGCTGGCCTATTCCAAAAAATATGACGTGGTTTGTCTGGTGGCCTCAGACGGCGATTATGTGCCGCTGGTGCGCAAACTCAATACGCTGGGCATTCGCGTGATGGTGCTGGGCTGGGATTTCGAATACTTTGATGAAGAGGGCGGTCGGCGCAGTACCGTGACCTCACAGGCCTTGCTTGAGGTAACCAACTACCCCATCCCGATGCACGACATCATTGACAACACGGACGAAAACGACTCCAATTTTGTGATCGATCAACTTTTTGTCGAGCGCAAAAAGGTAGCGCCTACAGCACCTGCCAAAACCTTTACCATTGAAGATGAAAGCGAGGTGAAAACCAGCACGATATTCGCCTTGAAAGACGGCTACGGTTTTATCAACTATCCGCTCACCAACAACCTCTTCTTTCACTTCTCCTTCCTGGTCGACACCGATTTCAACGACTTGCACGAGGGCGACATGGTCGAATTTACCATTGGTAAAAACGAACGCGGCGAACCCGTTGCCCGCAATGTGAAGTTGATGAAACCGGTAGAGCCTTGACAGTTTTGAGTTTTGAGTTTTGGGTTTTGAGTTGTGGGTTTTGAGTGTTGAGTTTTGGGTTTTGAGTTTTGAGTTTTGGGTTTTGAGTTATGAAAGCGGACTTAGATAGGTTATGGGCCATTTCTAATGCCCCAAGGAGGCGCATTCTGGGCCTGATGTCCGGCACCTCGCTGGATGGCTTGGACATGGCCTTGTGTACCGTGTCGGGTTCGGGTATGGATACTCGGGTAGGGCTGGAGTTGTTTGAAACCCAGCCCTACACCGATGATTTTCGGGATGCCATTCGGCGTGTTTTTGCCCGGAGGCAGATCGACCAGCTGGAACTTGCGCTGTTGCATGTGCGCATCGCCGAAACCCACGCGGCTTTGGTCAACGATTTTTTAAAGCGTCATGGTAACCCGCCGGTGGACGTGCTGGCGAGCCACGGCCAAACGGTCTTTCACGCGCCCCAAAATTGGCACGAACGACCAGGCGAACCCAACGCCACCCTCCAATTGGGCGATGGCGACCACCTCGCCGTGCGCACAGGCCTCATCACGGTATGCGACTTCCGCCAAAAACACGTGGCTTACGGTGGCGAAGGCGCTCCGCTGGCATTGTATGGCGATGTGCTGCTGTGCTCGTCGCCTCATGAAGACCGATTCTTGCTCAACATTGGTGGCATCGCCAATTTTACCTTTATCCCAGGCAGTGGGTTGGATGTTCCGCATTCCGCATTCCGCACTCCATTTGCTTCAGACACTGGTCCGGGCAACACGCTGATGGACGCGGCAGCGCGCCGCTTTTTCGACGTGCCGTTTGACCGTGACGGCCTGTTGGCTGCACGCGGACAGGTGTTGCCGCGGTTTTTGGCTGAATTGTTGCGCGACCCGTATTTTGCCATGTCATTTCCAAAAACCACGGGCCCCGAACGGTTTTCCTGGACCTGGGTGGAAGCCATCATGGCGCATTTGCCCAAGGGCCACCAAAATCCATACGACATAGTGGCCACATTGACCGAATTAAGCGCTCAGAGCATTGCCGATGCAGTGTTGAAAGTGATGCGACAGGGTGCGGCGACAGCTTTGTACCTCAGCGGCGGCGGCGCGCACAATCCGGTGCTGTGTCGGCGGCTGCAAGACTTACTGCCCGGCGTGGCGCTGCACCCGACAGACGTGTTGGGTATACCGGCCGACGCCAAGGAAGCGGTGTTGTTTGCCGTGCTGGCCAACGAAACCATAGCCGGGGGCGCGTTGGCTGGTGTGCAAGGGTTGCCCTGGATGAGCATGGGCAAGGTTGCATTGCCCGGGTGACGCTTTCCGCCTACCTTTGTGGCATGACCCGCTCCGAACTCATCGACACCATCTTCCAAAAACGCAGCTTCCTCTGTGTGGGCCTCGACCCGGAACCGGAACGCATACCGGCGTTCCTGCACGCGTATCCCGACCCCATTCTGGAGTTTAATAAACGCATTATTGACGCCACGCGCGACCTGTGCGTGGCCTACAAACCCAATACGGCGTTTTACGAGGCGCTTGGCCCCAAAGGGTGGGTTACGCTGGCCAAAACCGCCGAATACATTGGCGACCAGCACTTTCGAATTGCGGATGCCAAACGCGGCGACATAGGCAACACCAGCCGCAAATACGCCAGTGCTTTTTTTGAACAAATGCCGTTTGATGCCGTCACGGTGGCGCCGTACATGGGTGAAGACAGTGTGCTGCCTTTTTTGGACTTTCACGACAAATGGGTGGTGCTGCTGGCGCTCACCTCCAATACGGGCAGCGCAGATTTTCAGCGCACGGAACAATCGTCTAACCACGAACAATTTTTCGAAAAAGTGTTGCGCCGTTCCAGCCGCTGGGGCAACCGCTCCAGCATGATGTATGTGGTAGGTGCCACGCATCCGGATGCTTTCAAGCGGGTGCGCGACATTGTGCCCGACCATTTCCTGCTGGTGCCTGGCGTGGGGGCGCAAGGCGGCGAACTGGCCGACGTGTGCCGGTTTGGGCTCACAAAGGAGTGCGGTTTGTTGGTTAACAGTTCAAGGGGTATCTTGTACGCTTCGTCGGGCGAGGATTTTGCGGAGGCGGCGCGGGAGGTGGCGTTGGGGTTGCAGGGGCAGATGGAGGCTTTATTGGGTTGAGGTTAAGGGAGGTTTTTTGCCGCCTTCGGCGGGTTTTTTTGACCACAGAGGAGGGGAGGTTAAGGGAGGTTTTTTGCCGCCTTCGGCGGTTTTTTTTGACCACAGAGGAGGGGAGGTTAAGGGAGGTTTTTTTGCCGCCTTCGGCGGGTTTTTTGACCACAGAGGAGGGGAGGTTAAGGGAGGTTTTTATACAGCCTTCGGCGGGTTGGTTTGACCACAGAGAAGGGGAGGCATGCATGAAATACATATTCTTCTCTTAACCTTCCCTCCTCTGCAGCTTTAATAAAAACCGCCGAAGGCGGTAAAACCTCCCTTAACCTCCCCTCCTCTGTGGTCAAAAAAAACCGCCGAAGGCGGCAATCCAACCTGCCGAAGGCGGCAAAAAACCCGCCGAAGGCGGCAAAAAATCCTCCATCATGGAAAACACACCCCACTCCCCATACCTCCAACGCTGTTTTGAACTCGCCCGACGCGGCGCGGGCCAGGTATCCCCCAACCCCTTAGTCGGAGCATTAGTGGTACACGAAGACCGCATCATTGGCGAAGGCTGGCACCAACGGTATGGTCAAGCGCACGCGGAAGTCAATGCCTTAAACAGCGTTACACCCGAAGACCGGCACTTGATCCCCCAAAGCACGCTGTATTGCAACCTGGAGCCCTGCTTTCACCACGGAAAAACGCCGCCTTGTGTAGAGCGGGTGTTGCAGGAAAAGCTGTCGCGGGTGGTCATTT
>JBMOHO010000334.1:0-4154 GCA_049317805.1 Saprospiraceae bacterium | reverse complement strand
TAGAAGAAGACAAAGACCTCAACAGCATTCGGGTAGCGCTGCTCAACATTGTTCGGGAAGTAGACCAGCGGCCCAAAGAGCAGGCAGCGCAACCGCCCCAGCCATCAAGCCATACCCAGGTGAAGCCATTGCCCCAGGCCAATCCGTATGTTGCCCAATGCTTCTTCAACGGCGATGCCAATCAATATTTTGTAACCCCGACCAACCAGATCGTCATGGTAAATGCCATCACCAATTTCAGCATGGTGGTAGCCAGCCGGGTGGCGTCGGTCAACCCCAATTTTGCCTGGGTCTATATGTTTCCCAATGGTTTTTATTACAGCATTGATCAGGCAGGAGGCATCTGGGGCGTAAATGCCTTTGGCTTACCAATACAGTTGGGGCAGGTACGGTATTTTTAATTTTGTCCGGAAATAAGTTGCTGAGCAAGCTTTTAAACGTTTATTTCTGTCCAAACCACCTCCCCGGTTCGATCTACATAGCGCCATAGCCCGTTTTGGACTACCCTTGCCAAGCCTTGATCGAACGGATCGGCTTCTTCAAACGCCGGGGGCAGCACCCATTTGCCGTCGGTGTCCACGTATCCCCAACGGCCTTTATGCCGTACAGGGGCCAATCCTTCTGAAAATACGGCGGCGTCTTCAAATTGCGGTAAAATGTGCAAGGCGCCCGATTTGTCCACAAACCCCCAGGCACCATTGATTTCCACCGGTGCCAGCCCCTCCCCAAAGTCGCCTGCAAGGTTGAACGTAGGGGCCACTGCCATCCGGCCCTCTTGCGACACGTATCCGTATTTGCCGTGCTGGAAAGCAAGAGCCATGCCGTCTGAAAACCGACCTTGTGCGTAGCCTTTGATGAATTCAAACTGGGGCGACACGCATTCCCGCCCTTCGCGGTCGGTTAGGCCCCAAAGGCCGTTACGGCGCACCACAGCAACCGGACCTTGAAACGGATAGGCCTCATCCCAGGCGGGTTGGATGCGCCATGCGCCGTTGGCATCAATAAATCCCCATTGTCGGGCTTTGGCTGCGGGCGCAAGACCGGCTGAAAAGGCATCTGCGTCGTCAAAAACAGGCTGAATGGCAAATCGGCCATCAGGATCGATGAATCCAGTGAGGCCTTCAACAGATACTGCCGCGAGGCCTTCGTGGAAATCGCCAGCCGAGTCAAATCGGGGTCGGATGCATTCTTCGCCTTGTTCATTCAGGTAGCCCCATCGTTGCACCACCTGCACCCGAAGGCGGCCTTCTGAAAACACGCCGATGAAACGGTAAAGCCGTTTCACAGAGAGCTGCCCCTGCTCGTCGAGGAGCAGGCGCTGACCGTTAAAAGCCACGCTGGTGTACCCTGCGGCAAAATGGCCTACCTCCAGATACTGCGGCTTGATAACCACCTCCCCCATGCGGTTCATGAAACCGAAATAACCGCGGCGACGGATAACATACAGGTTTTTATGGGTCATCATCAATGCTCAAAACTCACCACCAACTTTTTGCTTCTTGGATGTGCCTGGCAGGTGAGG
Organism: Saprospiraceae bacterium; assembly: GCA_049317805.1. GTDB lineage: Bacteria > Bacteroidota > Bacteroidia > Chitinophagales > Saprospiraceae > M3007. The sequence goes on along the minus strand of JBMOHO010000334.1, from coordinate 2,632 downwards.
ACAAAACCGGCAGCAATTTCATCGGGTTCCAGTCCGTAGCAGACATCCATTTCGACCTCGCCTTCCAGGATTTTGGCTTTACAGGTGCTGCAAACACCACCTTTGCACGAAAACGGCAAATCAGCGCCGGCGCGCATGGCCGCGTCGAGGATCGTGCTGCCGTCTGAGGGCAACGTAAAATCGAACTGCATGCCATCCTGATGCACCGTAATGGAGGCGTCGAAGGCGTCTGTTTTTATCCCGGACGCCATGGGGTCTATTTTGCGTTTGGCCTGGCCTGGGGTGCTAAACAGCTCAAAATGGATCTGTTTTGGGTTTGCGCCCATCGATTCAAGCGTTTCTTTTACGTCAAACACCATATCTTCGGGACCACACAGGAAAAAGGCGTCTACTTCCTCGGGCTGAAAAAGCATGCGTGCGTAAGACCTGCATTTTTCGCCGTTCAGCCGGCCGTAAAACAAGTCGCTGCCCAAAGATTCCCGGCTGAATACGTGGTGTACCGACAAGCGTTGCGGGTACAAATTTTTGAGCGCTTCCAGTTGCTCTCGAAAAATAACCTGATCGAAGCCCCTGTTTCCGTAAAACAACAGGAATCGGCTGTGCGGCTCCTGTACCAGGGTGGTTTTAAGGATGCTCATCACCGGGGTGATGCCGCTACCGGCTGCAAAGCCGACAAAAAGGCGTTGTTTTCCGGCGTCCAAAGGCGTAAAAAAACGTCCTTGAGGTGGCATGACCTCCAGCACATCGCCCGCGTGCAACTGCTCGTTGGCATAGGTGCTAAACACCCCGCCATACACTTTTTTGACGGCCACCCGCAGGTCGTTTTCCTGTACACCAGTGCAAATGGAGTACGAACGCCGCACTTCTTCGCCGTTTATGGTGTGTCGAAGGGTAATGTACTGACCCTGGGTATACCGAAAGGTGTCCTGCAGGTTTTCGGGTACATCAAAAGAAACCGATACGGTATCGGGGGTTTCGCGGCGCACGTCGCGCACGCGCAGAGCATGGAAATGGGTTGACATGGACGCAAAGATAAGGACTGCAACTTCGACTGTGTACGCTCCTGTATAAGTGTTGTGATTTGTCCGCTTCCAACCATTTTTACAACATCTTCCATCAATCATTTGCCATTTCCTACCTTTGCCCGAATGGATTTAAAAGAGCACATGCGATACCTTCTACTTTCGGCTTTTTTGGTGTTGACCACGGCTTGCGCTTGGGCACAATCAGACAACAATGCCCGCATCACCGGCAACCTGCAAACCAACGCCAATTTTTTTATTGCCGATTCGGCCATTGGGGCCGTCAACACGCCTCAATACGATTACCAGAAATTCGGAGCAGAAAGCTGGCTGAATTTGAACTACTCCAATTGGGGATTTGACATCGGCGTTCGATTTGATATGTTCAACAATTCAAACCTGCTCAATCCTACAGGCTCGTACACCGATGAAGGCATCGGTAGGTGGTTTGTCAAAAAAGAGGTGGGGCCTTTGGAAATCGAAGCGGGCTATCTGTATGACCAGATTGGTTCGGGCATCATCTTTCGGGCATATGAAGAGCGCGCTTTGATGATTGACAACGCGTTGTACGGTGTAAAAGCCGCCTGGAACATCAACGAAAACTGGAAAATTAAAGGATTTACGGGTCGTGTTAAACAACAATTTGACCAATACGGCGCAGTGGTACGCGGCGGTGCCATCGACGGTTTCATCAAACCCGACTCAGCGCGCAACCTTACGCTGGCACCCGGGTTCGGGGTGGTGGCCCGCACCTTCGACGACCAAACGGTTCAGGATATTGTGAACACGATCGCTACCTACCCGCCACAAGACAGCATTGGGGCGCAGTACAACACCTATGCGTTCACGCTGTACAACACCTTGTCGGCTGGCGCCTTTACCTGGTACGTTGAAGGAGCCTACAAAACCGAGGATGTGATGTTTGATCCTTTTGCCCCAACGGCGGCGGGAGGCAGCGGCCGACTCGTAAACGAGGATGGCTACACGGTTTACACCAGCCTGTCTTACGGCACCAAAGGGTTTGGAGCTACCCTGGAGGCCAAACGCACCGAATATTTTTCATTTCGCACCACCCCTTTTCAAACCGGCGTGCAAGGCCCCATCAATTACCTGCCGCCCATTGCCCGGCAAAACACCTTCCGGCTTCCCGCGCGTTTTGCGCCGGCTACACAGGAATTGGGCGAACAAGGCATTCAGCTCGATTTGCGTTATGCGCTGAGCAAACAATGGCAATTTGCCCTCAATTTATCAGACATTCAACGCCTGAACGGCGAGGAGTTGTACCGCGAAATAGCGCCCGAGGTGACGTTTAAAAAAGATCGCAAATGGCAATTGCTCGCTGGCTTACAGTTTTTGCACTACAACATGCCGGTTTATCAGGGTAAAACCGATAAAGAAGACCCGGAAGATGTGATTCCGTGGGTCGGAACCGGCGAGGAGGGTTACGTCGATGCATTTACACCCTATGCAGAGTGGCTGTACAAGTTTTCGCCCAAAAAATCACTGCGCGTAGAAGCGCAATACCTGCTGACCGACGACGAGTTCGGATCGTGGGTCAACGTGCTGGCCGAGGTAGGCCTGGCCCCCCACTGGCTTTTTTACGCCTCCGA
>JBMOHO010000333.1:0-4166 GCA_049317805.1 Saprospiraceae bacterium | reverse complement strand
GGGTATTTGTTTGAGCACATAGTAGATAAATACAAAATCCTTGTCGTTGGCCGCTGCTTTAGGCAGGGCCGATCGGATCACCTCTTGGGCGTCTTTGCGCAGGGCCTGGTGCTGTTGGTCAAGGGCTACCAAAGCCTCACGGGCAGCATTTTCTTGTGGTTCATTGTGTTGCTCCAGTGCCTGGGTGAGTTGTTGCAATTGCATCTGGCGGGCATCAAACACGTCGCCCGCTTTTTGCTCCAGTTCATGGTAGGCCAACTCCTGCTCCGTGCCCGCCAAGCGTTTGAGGTTAGCCTCGTTGAAGTACAGGGGTGCGCGGTTGAACTGGTAAAATACAAACACCATGACGCCCACAGACAGCACCAAAAATTGCATGGGAATTTTGACAAACCCGTTGAACAGCATGCCGAAGCGGCTCTCGCGCAGCGATTTGCCCGACAAATACCGGCCCACCTGGCTTTGGTCGGTGCCGAAATACGACAAAAACAGGAACGTGGCCCCCAGCACACCCGACCACACGTTGTACCGGTCGTGCCAGTCGAAACTCCAGTCCAATGCCTGTGTTTTGCCGGTAACGCCCGCTATCTGCCAGGCATCCACGAGGTCCACCCCGATTGGCAGTTTCCACAGCGCCAGGAAAAAAACAAGGATTAAACCGCCCAGCATGATGCTCATTTGCAGTTCCTGCGTGCGGCTCACCGCCGCGCTGCCGCCGCTGGTGGTGTACAGGATGACAAAAGCGGCCATGACAAAATTGGTAAACGCCAGGTTCCAGCCAAACACCGCGCACAAAATGATGCTGGGTGCGTAAATGCTGATGGCCGCCGCTACGCCCCGCTGCACCAGAAACAGGCAGGCAGCCAAGGTGCGCATGCGCCGGTCGAACCGTTGCTCCAAATACTCATACGCGGTGGTCACCCGCAGGCGATAGTACACAGGCAGTACAAAAATGACTAAAAAGATCATGGCGATGGGCATGCCAAAATAAAACTGGACAAATTGCAGACCATCGTTGAAACCCTGCCCAGGCGTGCTCAGGAAAGTGATGGCGCTGGCTTGGGTGGCCATGATGCTGAGCCCAATGGTCCACCAGGGCAAATCGCGTTTGCCGGTCAAAAAATTTTCGCTGTTCTCCACCCCCCGGGTCTTGTACAGGCCATACAGCACCACAAACCCAAGGGTGCCGACCAGCACCAACCAATCAATCCAATGCATACCAGAGGTTTAAGCAAATGAGAAATACACAAACAGGGCCAAAATGACGATGAAGGCTACCCAATAACCCAGACCGATGCTGCTGGTGCGGGCAATGTTGAACAATTTTTCCATGGCATTGCGCCAGTCCAACTCGCGGCCCCCGGCTCTTGTTGCGGGTTCGTGCATCAGACAAAAATATTTGCGCATGCCCTTTCTGGCCTGGTCACCGTGTTTGCCGAGAACCATAAAATCGTTGTTGAGAAAACGCAGGTCGAACAGTTCGCTTCGGCCGCTGATTTCGAGCAACAGCGTGTTGTAGTTTTCTAATTTTTTCCATCCGCCCTTCACCACGTTGCCATCTAAAGACAACAAATACTCGCCGCCGGGATTAAAAATGTGCAGAATAGCCTCGTGAAACCCTTCGTCTTCGCGCATTTCTTTCCAGCGTTTGCCCAACCAGAATTTTTCTTCCCGCAGGTCTTCTCCTTGTGGAATGACCCTGGGCAGGATAAAATCGAGGTGCTGGTCCATGGTGGCCAGGTCTTTGGGGAGCTCCGGATCGAGCGCTTTGAAGATGTCACTGAGGAAAGACGGAACCGATAAAGCCATGCAAAGAGAAGATAAGCTACAAAAGTACGGGTTGGGGCGGAAAAACTGCCCGGCATTTCGCAGTTTTGCGCACATGAAACAAACACTTGTTGTCAACGGCCGTCGGATAGCCTACATAAGCCAGGTTTCCAGCGGCAGCGGGGTGCTGCCGCTGGTGCTGCTGCACGGCTTATGTGAAGACGCCGACATTTGGGCGCCCATGCTCCCCTTATTGGAAAACATTCCATTAATCCGGGTTGATCTGCCTGGTTTTGGCGCATCCGACCTGCCGCTCACCGCTGGCATGGAAGCTTATGCCGACGCAGTGTGTGCGGTGTTGAACGAACTCGACGTGCCCCGTGCGGTGGTGGTGGGGCACTCCATGGGCGGGTATACGGCGTTGGCATTTGCGCAGCATTACCCGGAGCGCCTGGCCGGTTTGGGGTTGTTTCATGCCCATCCGTTTGCCGACACCCCTGAGCGCGTAGAAGCCCGCCATCGGAGCATTGCGCTATTGAAGGAGGGCAAACGCGATTTGTATGTGAAGAACATGTTTGCGGGCCTGTTTGCACCTGCTTTCGCAGCGTCCCACTCGGAAAAAGTAGAATGGGTCATCAAGCATCAGGGTTGCCAGCAATCGGCAGAAGGCATTGTGGTCGCACTGGAAGGCATGATGGCCAGGCCAGACCGCACGGCCACCCTCCAGGAATGCCGCCACCCGGTGCTGTGGTTGCTGGGCGAAGAGGATGCGCTTGTACCCACCGTACCGACACTTGATGCCGCAGCCTTGTGCCCGGTGAGCATGGTGCACCTGTTGCCCGGCGTCGGACACATGGGCATGGTGGAAGCGCCAGCCGATTGTGCAGGCATATTGCAGGCGTTTTACGCGTATTGTGCAGGCCGATGAGTAGCCATGACTGGATGTTGGCCGTGGTGGCAGTGTTGCCGGGCATAGCCATCAGCGTGGCGGTTTTCTACTTAGACCGATACGAACACGAGCCCTGGTACGCGTTGGCAGGCTGTTTTGTGCTTGGCGGTGTGGCCACCGTGCCCGCTGTTGCGGTAGAAAGCTGGGCCTTCCCGCTTGTCCGAACATTGGCACCCGGTCTGGGCCGCAGCCTCCTGCTGGCTTTTGGTGCCATTGCCCTCAACGAGGAAATATGGAAGGCTGTGGCAGTTTTGCTGGGTGCCTGGTACTGGCGATGGTTCAACGAACCGTTAGACGGCATGGTGTATGCCATCCTGACGGCGATGGGGTTTGCTACCATCGAAAATTTTGTGTATGCTGACCGGTTTGGGCTGCAGGCCGTGTTGTTGCGCGCGCTCACCGCCGTGCCCGCGCACTTGCTTTTTGCTTCTGTATTCGGATTTTACCTGGGACTGGCCCGTTTCAGGCCCACTCAAGCCGCCTGGTTGCTGGTGAAAGGACTGCTGCTGGCGGTGTGCCTGCACGGATTGTACGACTTGCTCATCTTGCAACGCTGGTCGGAGTGGTTGCTGGTGCTGGGTACGTCCGGCATTTACCTTGGCTTATATTACAGCAGCAAGCTGTTTGCGATGCAACTGGACAGGTCGCCGTTCAAAAAATAAAAAAACCAACAAGCAATACTATTATCTTTGTCCGGAACATTTTCGGTCGATATGAAACATCATGCCATTTACCTGCTTTTGTGGTGCGTCTTGATCCAACAGGCGGGCTCAGCCGCTGCTCCTCCGGACAGCGCCCGTGCGCTTCGGCTGCTTGGCGCGCGCGTCCATCAGGGCTTTGTGCTCATCCACAGCCGCGACCTGGCACCGGTGCGCAATTCGTATCCGTATGGCCTGGAGTTGGACTATGCGTGGCACAAGGTATCAGCGCGCGCATGGGAATCCTGCAACTGCTATCCAAAGATAGGTGTAGCAGCCACTTTTTGGGATTACGACGACCCCATTTTGGGTGAAGGGGTAACTGGTATGTTTTATATGGAACCCGTATTTGGCTTCCGACGCGCCGTGCAGTTTTCGGTGCGGGCTGCCTTTGGTTTATCTTATCAGAACCGGCCTTATGACCCCGTAGACAATCCGTTTAACTTCAGTTACAGCACGTATGTGGCCTTTCCGCTTCAACTGGGCGGCAATGTGCACATTCCCATGGGCAAACAATGGATGTTCGACATCACGGCTGTGTACAACCATTTCTCCAATGGCGGCATCCGCGAACCCAACAAGGGCATCAACTGGCCTTCTGCTTCCCTGGGTGTAGCGCGGTACTTTCAGCCACCGGTATTCGAAAACCGCGTCAGGACCAACTGGCGCGACGTCCGGGAACCCGAACAGCGTTTCGACATCACCTACTTCATGGCCTTTCAGGAGCCAAGAAGTAAACTTTACCTGTTTAGCCC